>NZ_JBEPWZ010000046.1:0-16275 GCF_041642155.1 Fodinibius sp. | reverse complement strand
GCTCCAGGATGGCCCCCTCCGTAATCGGGATTTCGTATTGGCTCATTTTATCCAGCTTCCCCTGGACCGTCTCTTCCTCCGGCAGAAAGCTGCATCGTACGCGGTAGGCTTTTTCCCCCAGCCGCAGATCGATGGAATTGGGCTGAAACTGGTCATCCTCCAACGGATAATCCGCGGCAGATTGGATGATGCCGGCCCTGGCCAGCACCCGTAGTTTTTGAATGGGTAGGATGCCCTTGGTTCGCAAATATACTTCTTGTGTATCGCTGCTCATCTGGATTTAACTAAGAATTTTTGTGCTTATTGGATAGAGTCTGAGATTAAATAATGATACAGGCATACCCGGCAGGTATCCGCCGCCGGGCGGCCCATACGCTCACAACTTTGCGAATCAATACATTCGTTTACTCATGACAAAGGAAATGTTATCTTTTACATCAATTCAAATTGCGTATAAATATAGGAATTCAGAAGCCAGAATACAGAAATATGAGGAATTAATTCTGACTTACGGATTCCCGGTATCAGAGTGATCATTTGCTATGGATATTCTTTTTTGGAGCGGCGGCAAAGATGCGTATTTAGCCTTGCAGTTTTACCGGCAGGACTATCCGGATAACGACCGGGAACTCCGCCTGCTCACAACCTACGAAGAAGAGACGGAGGTGGTACCGCACCAGCAGATTCCACTTTCTCATATCCGCAGGCAAGCGGCGAGCCTGGAGCTCGACCTCATCCGGGTGCCTCTGCCTTCCGCCTGTCCGAATAAGAAGTATCTCGCGGAAGTGAACCGGGCTCTGGAAGCTCAATCCGTTCCCGTGGGACACCTTATCTTCGGAGACTGGCACCTGCGGGACATCCGCCGGTGGCGTGAAGAGGCTTTCGGTGAGATGGGGTATGACTGCCTGTTTCCAATATGGGAGAAAAGCATCCACGAACTGCTTCCGGTGCTTCAGCTTAACCCCGTCGACGTGACGATCAGCGCGGTCCGGGAGGAATACCAGTCATTCATTCGCGTGGGAGAACCGTTCGACCAGTCCTTTGTCGTACAGCTCCAACACTTGCCTGAAGAGATTGACCCCATGGGCGAACAGGGTGAGTTTCATACCAAAGTGACCTTCCCGGAGCTCAAAGAAGAGAACACTTAAAGAAATATAGTTTCTTTCCCTTTACGTAAGGGGATTGATCCGTTTTATCAAGGATGAGATTCTCTGTCCCTCGCATGGCTTGACCAAAAAGGGGCGAAAAGGTCAAGGCCACGTAGTTTTATTAACAAAAGAAGCCCTTCCGGCCTTGGGTTGTGAGCCGCCCGGAGTGAAGGCCCCGCGAACCGGCTGTGTATAGGTTTGTTTGAGCGACCGGCGGGAGCGAGTTTGCCTTTTTACAGGTTCGCGGGGACGACACTCAGGCGAAGAACCCACAGTCGGTGCGTTTTTTGGATACTTTTTTTTCTCGCAAAAAAAGTACCTTGTTAGCTTAATACCAAGACGTCGACAGCACCCTGTCCCCTGCCTCTATGCGTGCCACCACATCCATGCCTTCGACCACCTTCCCGAACCGGGTATAATGGCCGTTGAGATGCGGGGACCGTTGGTGCATCATAAAATACTGGCTGCCTTCGGTATCCCTGCCCGCGCTGGCGATGCCCGCTGCACCGCGGACAAAGCCCGATTCGGTGGTTTCGGTCGGCAACAGGAAACCGGGTTTCCCAAAACCGTCACCCCGCTCAATATCCCCGCCCTGGATGACAAAATTGGGGACCACCCGGTGAAAGGGAACATTTTCGTAGGCTCCCGCCCTGCTTAAACTGTCAATAGCGGAAACAGTGGCCGGGGCCCTGAGCGGGTCCATTCGGATCACTATATTGCCCTTCTCAGTGTACAGCGTCCACTCGGGTTCCGTACCCAGCTCCCACAAGCGCTCCCAGTCCGGTGTCCTCAAATACGTCTCCCCTTCTTCGCGGGGGTCCACCTCCACCTCCCATCCGGCGTCAGCCAGGGATCGGTTCAACGGAGCATACTGTAAATCCGCCAGGGAATCGATGACCGGCTGGGCATGCTGTTCAAATCGCTCTTTATACAGCGTGCCAAACTGCTGGTACACTTCGAGGTCCCCCGGCAGTGAGAAGTCCGCCAGCGCCTGACTAATCCGCCCGAAATCATCCGGCTGGAACAGTTCCTCCCGTTCTAACAACGGCCCGGCCCGGTAAGTCACGCCCCGGTCATGCAGGTCGAGCGCATCGAATGTGATCTCCCGGAGCTGCTGGACCCTCTCCTCTGTCCTCTCTTCTGCCGGCAGATCTTCCCAGAAATCGGTCAGACTTTCCATCGCATACATCACGTAAAGCGCATCCCGCCGGTCAACAATTTCCCTGATTTCCCGCAAATATTCATCGTCAGACCGCATGGAGCGGTAGAGGGCCAGCTTTCCGGGCGTCAGAAAGGGGTTTGCTTCAGCCAGCCGTTCAACCCGGTCCGTATGCTCACTGACTCCGGCCGTATCCACTGAGGCCGCAGCCCTCAAAGCTTCCAGCCAAACTCCCTCTGAAGTGAGCGTATCCGAAATCATCGTCCCGGTAACATAGGAGTGCAGATTTCCTCCCCTCTTCATTTTACCGGTGATGCTTCGCAGCGTGTGCTTCTTTACGTGTACGTTCGGGTGCATCAGCAGGATTTTTGCAGCCAATGCATTCTGGCTGTTCATTTCGAGCTTGTCGAGCGATTTGGCCAATTCAATGGCAAGCTGTACCTGGTGTTCAAGATCCCGCTCTCCATTATAAAAATTCGTTACGGTATAGGTCCGCTCCGGCAAAATTTTATTGCCGTACTGATCCAGGACCCGGCTAATGCCCAGTCCCTGCTCCCTCCACCGGCTCAGTAGCGTGTCTTTGGCGGTGGACGTCAGCGCGTTTTCGGGGCCCCGGTACCACCCGTAGAGATAGGCCTGCCTGACATCCCGCCGGTTGGTGTCAAAGGCTTTTTGCAGGATCTTTATCTGGGTATCTTCTGTTATTTCATGGCGCGTGATCAGCCTGCTTAAGGCAAGAGCATAGTGCTCGTCCTCTGAGATATTCTCTTCGATGGCCGAAAGCAGGAAATCCAGGCTCTGCCGGTCTCCCTGCCGGCCCAGTACGCGCGCGATGCCCGCTCGCTGGTCGGGCTGCTCCTTCCACCGCTGCTCCAGCGCTCTGAGCTGTTGTTCATTCATTGCATGATTACTGAGGGCAAACCAGCCCGTATCAGAACCCTGTTGCGCCGCCAGCTCAATGAACGGAGCCAGGGTATCCGCGGGCGTGGTAGCCAGTGCCCGCCAGGCCTGACTGCGAACCGTATCGCTCTCGTGCGAAAGATAGGGCCGTATGTCACCGGCATTCCGCCGGTACAGGGCTTCATAAAGCCCGGGATAGGTATTGGTGATCGAGGTATCGGCAATGGGAGAAGCACTTTTAAACGTTTCACCGCTCTCCGACGACCATTTCAGCATCAGAATAACGGTTACGACCAATACGGCAAAAAGAATCCACGCCCGAAGCCTGATATATCGCATGAAATGCAGATTAATTTATGATGGTTATAACGGTGCCCTTGCAAAAGCCAACCCTGCTGCCGAGTCCGCGGAATCAGGGTGACACGGATTTTGTAACGCCTTCGGCTCGAAAAAAAGGCCGATTCCTTACGAAATCAGATAGAAGGTTTTTCCCGGGGTTCCGCTTCCTCGACCAGCCCCTCATCTTTTTTATCATGGATGGTATTCAACCGGCCGTTGGCGTCTTTTCTTGCCTCATAAAGCTGCGAATCCTTGATCCATGCGCGTCCCCCGTCTCGCTGGAAGCGTTTGGTATTCTTAAACATAAAAGCCTGTTCATGCAAATCCGGTAATTTGTTAGCCATTACGCTTTTTGTTTTTTGTTGGCATTCCTTTACCCTGCAACATACCACATTTGACCCTTTTGTTCATCTAATTTTTTGCTTTGCTTTCAGCGTCAAAACGCTTATATTTGGGATCTATTGAAAAGGAATAGTTATAACGCAAAATAACCAATTAGATGTACGCAGTTGTAGAAATAGGTGGGCATCAGTATCGCGTTTCCGAAGGCGATGTCCTGTTTGTAGATAAGCAAAGTGATGAAGTCGATCAGGCCCTTACGTTCGACCGGGTAATGCTCATTAATGATGACGGCAGGGTGACGGTCGGTAAGCCCGCTGTAGAAGGAGCGACTGTTGAAGCGACCCTGCTCGATAATATAAAGTCGGACAAGGTCATTGTTTTTAAAAAGAAACGACGCAAAGGCTATCAGGTAAAACGCGGGCATCGGCAACCGATGTCACAGATCGAAATTAATACGATTTCGGTTGACGGCGGCCCAAAAAAGACAACAAAGGAATCAGCTGACTCCGAACCCACAGAAGGAGAAGTATCAACCGATATGGCTGCTAAAGAAGCAATCAAGCATATTAACGATACACCTCTCGATGAGCTGAAAGGGTTTGTCCCTGAAGATGAGGAGCGGGTTACAGTTTTGGATGCCTGGGAAAGTAAGCAAGAAGAATAGAAGGCTTTGGAAAACCTGTGGTTTTGGTCAATATCAAAACCTGGGCGCATTCAAAATTGCAGTATATAAGACGTATGTGAGGATTTTGAATGCGTGAAAATGCAGAGATTGACCAAAAGAACGGTTTTGCACAGCCCTCGAATAATTAAAAGAAGCCTTTGAAAAACCAGTCCCGAAGCATCGGGAAAGGTCAAGGCCATAGGGAGGTTGGAATCGCAGCATATAGCCTATATGCGAGAATTTCAACCGACCGATAACGCCGAGATTGGACAAAAGAATGGTTTTGCAAAGATTTCTAAAAGTTTAAATTATTAGTTATGGCACATAAGAAAGGACAAGGTTCAACAAAAAACGGCCGTGATTCGATATCGAAACGGCTCGGTGTAAAAAAATACGGCGGAGAAAAAGTCCGCGCCGGCCACATCATTGTTCGTCAGCGGGGCACCAAATTTCACCCCGGCGAAAATGTGGGCCGCGGCAAGGATGATACCCTCTTTGCCAAAGAAGATGGACAGGTAACCTTCCGCGTGCGTTCCGGGGGACGCAAATATGTGAGCGTTGAGCCTGTAGCATAACCCCAGTTCATTTTCTACAAAAGGCTTTGAAAAAGGATTTTCGGTCAGGATCAGGGCCGGAAAGATCCTGCCACCGCAGCATATTGCTCATATGTGAGGATTGAATATCCCGCTAAACAAAGAGATTGGTGGAACAAGATCGTTCCGCTAATACGTTTACCGGGAGTCGTAGTCAGTATCAAAGTCCGAGTGCATTCAAAACCACAGCATATAAATACAATACGTGAGAATGTGGTTAATGCGCGAAAATGCAGTGCTTGCCCAAAAGAACGACTTTTATAGATTTCTGAAAATATTTAAAGCCTTGGCTTCCATGGAGACCGGGGCTTTTTTATATTCCCTTCTATGGAAGAACTAAAACAACTGCCCGGACTCCCCCATCTGAATATCGGATCGATTTTTTGTATCGGTCGCAACTATGTGGCGCACGCGCGCGAGCTTGACCATGACGTGCCCGACCAGCCCATGGTCTTTCTCAAACCGGTAAGCAGCCTTACATTTGAAGGGCCGATTCTGCTGCCCCCTCAAAGTAATGAAGTCCACCACGAAGTGGAACTGGTCGTTGCTATCGAAAAAGGGGGCAAAGATATTTCCCGGGCCGAGGCACTCTCTCATGTGGGCGGCTACGGCGTGGGAATTGATTTGACCGCCCGGGACATCCAGTCCCGGGCCAAAAAACAAGGACATCCCTGGTCGGTCGCCAAAGGTTTTGATACGTTTGCTCCAATCAGTACCTTTATTCCAGGCGAGCGGGTGGCGGATCCTCAAAACCTGGGGTTGTCGCTGGCCGTAAACGACAGGATGCGGCAGCAGTCCAACACCCGACTGATGATTTTTCCGGTAGCGGACCTCATCCATTATCTTTCAACCATTTTTACCCTGCGTCGGGGTGATCTCATTTTTACGGGCACCCCGGAAGGGGTTTCTCCCCTGCGCTCCGGTGATCATATTGAAGCACGGTTGGATGAAACGTTGGCTCATTTAACCATGGAGGTAGCATAAATCATTAATTATGAGAATACTTTGCCTGCTCCTTTTTATCGGGATCTTACTACAGGCAGGATCACTCACCGCACAATCCGACCGGACTTTTAATCCTGCAGAAGCCACCTATCTTTGGCCGACCAATGCCAGCCGGCATCTGACCTCCACGTTTGCCGAAACGCGGTCCCGCCACTTTCATGCGGCCCTGGACATCAAGACCTGGGGACAGCGGGGATACGAAATCTATGCAACGCGCGACGGCATCCTCCACCGCATTGCCGTAAGTCCGACAGGCTATGGCAAGGTGATCTACCTGAAACACGACGACGGCTCCTATTCCGTTTACGCCCACCTGATGAGCTTTAACGAGGAGCTGCAGCAGTTTGCCGACTCCATCCGCTTTGTCGAGGGATTTACTCCCTCTTTCGACCGGGTGGTGGAGGATCAGCAGATTCGGGTACAGCAGGGCGATGTCATCGCCTACAGCGGGGCGTCGGGCATCGGCCCGCCTCATCTCCACTTTGAACTTCGCAGACCCGATCACAGTCCCTTCAACCCCCTGCACACAAATCTCACGGTACGGGATAATATTCCCCCCACCATATCGGGACTCTCTGTGGAACCGCTGTCCTCCCGGTCGACCATCGAAGGAACGAAACAGGTCTTCACGCGCAACCCGCGCCGGCAAAATGGAACGTATCATTTCGGGACCGTGGAGGTGAGTGGTGCTGTGGGGCTCGGACTGGATGTATACGATCAGTCCAACGGCGTATCCAACGCCTATGCCGTCTATGAGCTTTCCATGTCGGTAAACGGACGAGAGCGTTTCTACTCCAGGGTTGACAGTTTCTCCTATGCCGAAACCCGGCAGATGTTCATCGACCGGGTCTACCCGCTGCTCCGCGACCGCCGAAAAGCCTATCAGCGGCTTTTTGTGGCCGATGGCAATACGCTCCCCTTCTACAGAACGAACCGGCAACAGGGACGGCTTCGCCTGCCGCCTGGCGAGCATGCGGTCACCATAAGGGCCACAGACTTTTTTGGCAATCAAAGCACTGCTGTGGTGAATCTCAGGGTAAAGGAAAGCGCTACTGAACGATTTGCCGAAAGGCCACGGACATTCTCTCCCGAAAAAGTGCGGGCAGTCGATATCAATGACTGGCGCTGGTTTGACAACTGGGTGATGATCCCTGAAGAAGATTACAGGGAAATCACCGTTGCCACGCCCGATCCGTGGCGACTTAGCTCGCACCGGCAGGATGTCATCATTGATTTAAAGACCCTGGACAATCTTTTTATGAACATCCCAGGCATGAGTCCCACGATCTTTCACCGGATGGTGCCGGACCAAAATGGTTTGATTACGTCCGTTAACCGTCAGGCGATGGCGCTCTTTCCGAAGCATACGTTCTATGATACGGTGTCGGTGACCCTCTCCTCTAAACGTTATGCTCCCGATTCTGTCAAGGTTACCGTAGGTCCCGAAGCCTATCCGGTGGACAAATCCTATGAGCTGCGGGTAGAACGGGATTCGATGCTGACCGATACCTCGCGATTATCCTTTTACAAATATAACGAACGCTACGATAACTGGTATCCGATTCCCACGCGGTTTACGGAGAACCATATTTTAGCGGAGAGCAGAACGCTCGGGACCTTTATCAGCCGCAGGGATACCACGCCCCCCGAACTCAGCCGTCCCCGCCTGCACCAGCGGCCCGACGGACAGTGGCTGATTTATATTAATGCGGAGGACAAGCTGTCCGGTATTGACCATAAGCGTACCAGAATCAGCGTGAACGGGCGTCGGGGACTCGCCGAATACGAGCCCGAAGACCAGCGCATAGCGTATTATCACCCTGATTTCAGTCCTTCATCCACGATGGATATACGGATCATCCTCTATGATCGCATGGGCAACAGGACAAGCCAAACCTTCCAGCTGGGAAGGTAGGAGGCGTATCGTCTGGGTATGACAGGACTTTGCGAAGTTCTCTTATATAAAGGCCGTACAGCTGATCTCTACCTTGCAGTTCTTGGGAAGGGTCTTGACCGCCACCGTCTCGCGGGCGGGAGGTTGATGGTCAAAATAACGGCCATAAATTTCATTGACGGCAGCAAAATTATCCATATCGTCAAGGTAGATGCTGCATTTGATAACCTTGTCGAAGCCAGAACCCGCCTCCTCCAGCACCGCTTTTAGATTTTCCATCACTTGTATGGCCTGTGTTGCTACATCAGGACCCGCAAACTCCATGCTTTCAGAGTCCAGTCCGATCTGTCCTGAACAATATACCAGGTCGTTGTGCACGACTGCCTGGCTATAGGGGCCGATGGCATCGGGGGCGTCAGAGGTGTGGACGATCTTTTTCATAGTGACTTGTTTGGGAATTAGCGTTATTCTCAAGTCGAATTAAAAAATCCTTCAACAGGGATGCAAACTTTTCCGGATGTTCCATCATGGGAGCATGCCCGCATTTGTCAATCCAGTGAAGTTCGGCATCCGGCAGCTTTTCCAAAAACATATGGGCAACCTTTGGAGGCGTAATCTCATCCTGCCTGCCCCAGACAAGCAGTACCTTTTGCTTAATCTTGGGCAAATGTTCCTCCATATTGTACGAGTGGGTATCGCGGGTGAGCGCCAGCAAGTTGGTAAGCTTGGAGGGAGACTTGACAACCGTCATAATCTCATCCATGACCGTATCATCGATCAGGTCCTCGTAAAATGTCAGGTTCGCCTGCTTGCGAATAAAATCCCGGTCTTTGCGCCGCGGAAAAGTGGATCCAAAATCCTTTTCCAGAAGTCCCGAGCTGCCTGTCAAGACAAGTGCCGCGACATCATCCTGGTATTTTTGTGCGTAATCCAGCGCCAGGTGTCCCCCCATCGAATTTCCCAGGAGGACGGGATTCTTAATATCCAGGGCTTCACAAAAAGAACGCAGCCATTCCGTCAGCCTGCTGATAGATATTTCTCTCATTCCCAACTCATAAATAGGAATTTTAGGAACAAAAATGGTATATCCCTGTATTTGTTTAAGAAGGGGATCATAATTACTTAATCCTCCAAACATGCCATGCAGAAGAATCAGATTCTGAGCATTGGATGCTTCGGTTGCAATATGTAAATATTCAAAACCGTTCTTTTCATGTACCTTAAAGTCACTCGTTCCAAACATGCATTATCTAAAATCAATTAAAAAAATAATGAAAACAGAAGCGTAATATAACAATTTCTAATTGATTATATTGCAGAAAGGACGATATATGGTTACTTTCCCTTCCACTTACTGGATTTTTAATATTGAATACAACAGAAATAGACTATCATGTTAACAAAAAAATTACCTCACGTACTATTAACACTGCTTATCGGCATTTTAGTCGGCTGCGGAAGTACTAATCCCCTGGCTGATGAAGCACAATCAAATATCGAAAGCCAAAATTTTGAAGAAGCGCTCGCAGCTGCAGAAAAATCTATAGAGCAGAATCCACAAGATCCGCTCGGATACTACTACAAGGGAGTGGCGTTGGGCGAGATGGCCGGTGCGGAGGAAGACCCCGAGGCTCGTGCTGAAACGTACAAAGAAATGAATGCCGCATTCGCCGAAGCCAAGGAGGTTGCTGAGACTGCGGAAGATGTGCCCGGCGAAGTTGAGCGCATTGATGCTGTCAAAAACGTGCTGTGGCAGACGGAACATAACCGTGCGGTTGAACTGGCAACCGATGACAGCTTGAAACAAGCGGTGAGTAATCCCCTTGAACAATCAATGTATCATCTTAAGAATGCCACCAATATTCAGCCCGACAGTCTCCTTTCGTGGGATGTTCTCTCACAGGTGGCCGCCATGAACCAAAGCTTCGAGGAAGCCGCCAATGCAAAAGAGAAGTTTATCTCTATGGCCCAGGACACCTCCCTGGAAGCCAATGATTACCTCCAGCTTGCCAGCTATCATTTTCAGCTGGACAACCAGCAGGAAGTTGTCAACAGCCTTGAAAAAGCCCACGAGCAGTTCCCCGACAACCAGGAAATTGTTTCAAACCTTGCTGACGCCTACCAGAGAGTCGGTGAACCGGAAAAAGCGATCAGCACTGTTGAGAAACTTGTGGAACAGGAGCCGGAAAATCCACAGTATCATCTCGTGTTGGGGACGCAGATATACCAGCAGGCCCTGACCATAACGGACAGCTTGTCGGCAAACTCCAATGAAATTGTCAAACTCCGGCAGGACCTTAATAACAGCAGTGACTCCGAGAAACAGGATATTCAGCAGCAAATCGAGAATCTTCAGCAGGAAAATCAGCAGCTGCAATCCAAAATTGACGAGTTGACGGATCGCGCTGAGGAAGAGCTGAATACCGTACTCGAATACCGCCCCAATGATGACGCCGCATACAATACCCTGGGTATCATCTATCAGAATAAAGCCAAAGCCTTGTTTGATCAGCGAAATCAAACAACGGACAATCAGAAAGCGGCTGAGTTGGATAAACAGGGCCAGAAGTTTCTTAAAGAAGCAATGAATAATTATGAAAGAGCGGCTGAAATTGATCCCAACAACCAGGAGTACTGGAAGAGCCTGTTCAGTATCTATACTGCCCTGGGAATGGATGAAAAGGCCCAAGAGGCAATGAAAAAAGCCGGAATGCAATAAATAAACACGGTTGGCACACCTTATGATGAATTCTTATACCCGAATAGCAAGCCTTGTGCTTGCATTCGGGTTCTTTTTTGGTTGTTCCGGTACTAAAAACAGCACCGACGACACCACCGATTTATCCTCCGGTGATAGTGCCGAAGCACGCCTTGAGCAGCGTGTTTCTGCCATCGACCAGCAGCTTCAGTCCGACCCGTATAATCCTTCTTTATATTTTGAAAAAGGAGAACAGTTGATCAAGTGGGCCCGGGAGAAGGAGGATCCTGACCAGCGTATGCCATTATACACCGAAGCAAACCTGGTTCTCGAAAAGGCAGACAGTCTGCTCAAAACCCAACCGGATTCCAGCGTCGATACGCTTCATTACGATCAGCTCCGTAAAGTGGCCTGGAGCAGTGAGCATAACCGGGGAATAGAACAGTACCGGGACGCTTCATCGGAAGAAGATTACCGGCTGGCGGCTATCTATTTTAACAACGCTACCACTATTATGCCGGATGAACCTTCCTCTTACCAGATGGCCGGCAAAGCCTACTTCGAGGGGGACGAGTTACAGCAGGCAATAGCCATACTCGATCGGGGCCGCATAAACGTAAAACCGCCTCCTGTCGATCTGTTGGAATCACTGGCCTTCCTGTATGTCGAAACGGATCAACTGCAAAACGCAATTATGATTTATAAAGAGGCGCGGTCGAGGCGTGAGCACAGTTTCAACCTGATGCACGGTTTGTCTAACGCTTATATAGAGGCAGAAGATCACCATAATGCTATTACCATCCTGCAGGAGCTGAGCAACAGAAAGCCGAATAATATAACATACCGGTATTCCCTGGCTTCCGAGTACTATAAAGCCGGACGCGAAGAATTGATCGCAATAGCCGGGGAACTCGAAGAAGACAGGGAATTCAACGCCGCTGATTTTGCTATGGCTGATTCACTGTTTAACCAGGCTGAAAATTACTATATCGATATTGTAGACAGCCGATCCGGGGACGCCCATTATCTCTATGAAACCGTACAGTTCTATCACAACAAAGCGGCCCAGTACCAGCGGCTGCTGCCCTATCTCGATCAGCAACGGGAAACGCAGATCAAAAAACATATTGAACAGAATATATCTGCTTCGGTCCCCCTCCTGGAGCAACTGACAGAGCAACATCCTACGGAACAGATGTGGAAATACCTTTACCGGACCTACAGCTATCTTGGTATGCAGGAAGAGGCCGAAAAAGCTAAAGCCAATTATTAAATCATCATATCATGAAATTCAACACCAAGACCATTCATGCCGGTCAGCAGCCGGAAGAGACCTCGGGCGCTGTTATGCCCCCGATTTTTCAAACGTCAACCTATGCACAGGAAGCTCCCAATGTCAACAAAGGCTATGACTATGCGCGGGTGGGTAATCCTACCCGTACGGCCCTAGAAAAATTGATAGCGGGACTTGAAGAAGCTGATGAGTGTGCCTGCTTTGCCAGCGGATGCGCCGCCATAGATGCGGTGCTGAAGATGTTTCGCCCCGGCGATCATGTCATTGCCTCCAATGACCTTTACGGCGGGACCTACCGGCTGTTTACCAAAGTCTTCCAGCCCATGGGGGTTGATTTTTCATTTATAGACATGACAAACATGGCTGAAGTGGAAGAGGCGCAGTCAGATAAAACCAAACTGCTATGGATTGAGACACCGACCAATCCCCTGCTCCGCATTGTCGATATTGCAAAGCTTGCAAGCTTTGCCCGCGACCGCGATATCCTCTCTGTAGTGGACAATACCTTTGCGTCTCCCTGCCTGCAGCGCCCGCTGATCCTCGGAGCCGACATCGTCTTGCATTCCACGACCAAATACCTCGGGGGACATTCTGACGTCATCGGTGGAGCCGTTGCGACGTCAAATAAAGAGGTGATGGAGCAGCTCCGGTTCCAGGTAAAAACAACGGGCGCCGTACCCGGTCCCATGGACTGCTATCTCACCTTGCGAGGCATCAAGACACTGTCCGTCCGCATGCGGGAATCGGTAAAAAATGCAAAAAGAGTAGCCGTTTTTTTAGATGAGCACCCACAGGTTGATCAGACGATCTATCCGGGACTTGAACACCACCCGCAATACGATATTGCTAAAAAACAGATGGATGATTTTGGTGCCATGGTCTCTTTCTCGCTCAAGGGCGACTCTCAAGAGCAAGCTCATGCATTTATGAGCCGTACCTCAATCTTTACCCTTGCCGAAAGCCTTGGCGGGGTAGAATCGCTAATCAGCCACCCTGCATCGATGACGCATGCCTCCATACCCAGGGAGGTTCGCCAAAAAGCCGGGCTGAAGGATTCCCTGATTCGCCTTTCGATCGGTATTGAAGATGCCGACGACCTGGTTGAAGATCTGGAGCAGGCGTTTGGGTAGATCTGGTTTATCAGTTATCAGTTATCAGTTATCAGTTATCAGAGGCTGATAATTTCGAATGTCCTGGTCAAAAATTACGTTAGATTATCACCCGCGGGATAACGGAAATTAAAAAAACAGATCGCCTTTTAGACGGTTGCGATTGCTACCATTCGACTATCATACGCTGTTGTGTTCGTGTGGTTATTCGGAGGTTGGTTTTGAAATAGCTGTGACAACCATCGATTCAACAGCCTGTTACGTTATACATAAAACTTAATACTTCTTTCTATGAAAAATGTAGTTATTATAGCGGCAAAGAGAACGCCTGTGGGATCGTTTGGAGGCACCCTCTCCTCTTTTTCTGCCCCGGAACTGGGAGCGGTGACCATCACCGAGGTTATCAAGGAATCCGGTATCAAGCCCGATGATGTGCAGGAAGTGGTATTCGGTAATGTGCTTACCGCCGGTATCGGTCAGGCTCCGGCCCGCCAGGCCGCCCTGAAAGCGGGACTTTCAGCGCTTACCCCGGCAACGACGGTCAACAAAGTCTGTGCTTCCGGGATGAAAGCCATCATGATCGCTGCCAACCAGATTCAGCTGGGAGAGGCGGATATTATCGCCGCCGGCGGCATGGAAAGCATGAGCAATGTCCCCTACTATCTCCCCAAACACCGCTTTGGCTCCAAACTGGGTCACACGCAGGCTGAGGACGGCATCATAAAGGATGGGCTCTGGGATGTCTATAATGATTTTCATATGGGCAATGCCGCTGAATTATGTGCCTCGGATTGTGACATCAGCCGCGAGGAACAGGACGAATTTGCCATTACGTCGTACAAACGGGCGATCAGGGCTCATGAAGAAGGTCGTCTGCAAAATGAAATCATCGAAATGAAGGTCACGGATCGTAAAGGCAATATCCAGAAAGTTCGTATGGATGAAGAGCTGGATCGCGTCGACTTTGACAAAATCCCGCAGCTGCAGCCGGTTTTTGACAAGGAGGGTACGGTCACGCCCGCCAACGCCAGCAGTATCAATGACGGGGCGGCCGCCGTTTTGCTGATGAGCGAAGATAAGGCAGAAGAACTGGGCATAACACCGCTGGCGCGCATCCTGAGCCAGGCCAGTTCGGCCAAAGCACCCGAGTGGTTTACGACGGCCCCTTCCGATGCTATGCCCAAAGCGTTAGAACGCGCCGGAGTACAGAAAGAAGAGGTGGATCTTTTTGAAATCAATGAAGCGTTTTCGGTGGTTTCCCTGGCAAATAATAAAATCATGGAACTGGACCCCGAAAAGGTGAATATTCACGGGGGGGCAGTAAGCATCGGACATCCTATCGGATGTTCGGGTGCGCGCATTATGGTCACGCTTATTCATGCCTTGAAGCACTCGGGCGGGACTTACGGCTGTGCCGGCATCTGTAATGGCGGGGGCGGTGCCTCTTCCATGGTTATCGAAATGCTCAACTGATCACTACTGCCGGGCTGCTGAAAAATTATCGGGAATGAGGCCTGATGCATCGAGTAGGTACGATAAATAAACGCTCTTAATTTTAAAAAAAGTCCATTGATGAGTACTGTATGACCATCGTGTTTCCTTCCACCATTAAGAACAAACAGGTAGAACACTAAAAAGCTATTTTCTTCTTAATTTCTACCGTAGTAATTTGGATGAGTGTGAAGGCAAGGACCTTTTTACATCTTTTATTATTCATATAAATCATATATTTTCATAATACTGACATTAAATCGGCGTATTAAAGCTGCCAAATAAGCATAATCAGAAACCGGTGCTTATTTATTTCGAGCTTTCTGGCTACCCATTTGTTATTATGATAAAAAAAATACTCCCAGTTTTTGTCCCATTGCTTTTATTCGCCGCTGCCGGCCAGGCGCAAGTGGGTATCACGTCGGTCCCCTTTCTTCAGATTGAACCTGATTCGCGGGCGGCGGCTATGGGCAACACCGGCGTTGCCATCGCGGATAATGCCTCCGCCGTTTTTTGGAATCCTGCGGGACTTGCTTTCCAAAACGGCAACCAGGTAAGCATCACACACAGTGAATGGTTGCCGCAGTTTAATGTGGATCTCTTTTATGATTACCTGGTCGGAAAATATTACATTGAAGACCTTGGTACCTTCGGGGCACACATTACCTATCTGAATTCAGGGGAGCATCAGCGTACCTCTTATGAAGATCCCACCGGTGAGGGACTGGGACGCTTTAGAAGCTACGAATTTGCAGGGGGGATCTCGTACGGGTATCAGATCGACAATAACTGGTCAGTGGGTTCAGGCGTTCGATTTATCTACAGCAAGCTGGCTGACGGAGATATAGAAGGAGATGAAATTAAACCGGGCTCAAGTATGGGATTTGATTTGGCGGGAATGTACAAGTCCGATACCTTTTTATTCCTGGAGCGAGATGCTTCCTGGAATGCCGGATTGAATATTTCGAATATTGGTCCGGGTATCAGTTATATAAACAGCTCAGACAGTAAAGATATCCAAAAATCCCCGCTGCCTACGATGTTTCGCATCGGCTGGTCTTTTAAAACCGATCTGGACAGGGAGGGCATAAATACATTGACGATTGCCAATGACTATTCCAAAGTGATGGCGCGTAAAGGCGAGGGAGCCATCAGTTCGCTTTTTACCTCCTGGGGCAGCTTTAACCGTGATATAGGCGACGGGAGAACGGCCACGCTGAATACTTTTCAGCAGCTGCTGGTAGCAACGGGGGTGGAGTACTGGTACGATGAGCTGTTTGCAGTGCGGACGGGTTATTATTACGAAGACCCTAACAACGGTGATCGACAATTTTTGACGCTTGGAGCCGGAATCCGGCATCAATTCTTTGGGGTGGACTTTAGCTATATCTACACGCTAGGCGATGAAAATCATCCGTTGGCAAACACTACTCGCTTCGGATTGATTCTTGACTTTTAGGAGGAATATCATACATACATCAGTGTCAGCCGGCTGGCTGCTTTGAGCCTCCCCCCTCTGCCCTTCCTTTATGCCCCTGTTTTATTAATGTACCAAATATCTTCAAAATAATTCGTTATTTTACGGAACATACATGACTTGTTACAATTTTATATTAGGTACATCGTTTTCTACAACGAG
>NZ_JBEPWZ010000045.1:0-16704 GCF_041642155.1 Fodinibius sp. | reverse complement strand
AGAGGTCCCGGCGTTTTCTGCCGACAGTGCATACCGGTTCGTTGAGGAACAGGTGAACTTTGGCCCGCGCAATCCCGGTTCGGAGGGACACAGGGAAACCAAAAATTATCTCTTCCGGAAGTTTCAATCGTATGCGGGTATGGAGCGTGTCTTTTCTCAGGAATTTTCGACGGAAGGCTATAACGGCGACACGTTGCAGCTTACCAATATTATCGCCGCCTTTAATCCACGGCAAACCGACCGTATTATGCTTTGTGCACACTGGGATACGCGTCCCCGTGCCGACAAGGATTCCGTCCACACGGCGCAGCCGATCCCTGGTGCGGATGACGGGGCCAGCGGGGTGGGGATTCTTTTGGAGCTGGCCCGCCTTTTTCGGGACAACCCGCCGCCCATCGGGGTCGACCTCATCCTTTTTGACGGCGAAGATTACGGCCGGGAAGGCGATACCGCTCAGTATTTCCTCGGTTCGCGCCACTGGTCCCAGAACCCTCCGGTCAGGGGCTATGCTCCCCGGTTTGGCATCCTGCTGGATATGGTGGGGGGAGAGGAGGCCCTGTTTCCCAAAGAACAGTACTCCATGGAATATGCACCCGCCTTGGTCAATGAACTATGGTCCATTGCCGAAGAGGAAGGATATGGCGCTATGTTTGTAAACCGCGAGGGCAACGCCATCTCAGACGATCATGTGGTTATCAATCGCATACTGGGTATTCCGACCATCGATGTTATCCGCCACAGGCCCGATCGTCCGGGCATGGGATTTGCTCCCTACTGGCATACGCACAACGATGATATGGATATCATCGATAAGAAAACACTGCGTGGTGTGGGAGAAATTTTGACGGAATTGGTTTATAACAGATTATAAAGATTATATTGGAGGTTGGACATTAGCCCATATAATGACATATATTAAGTTTGATATAGCCATCCCTGATGAATACCATGAGCCGTTAATTGCGGAGCTTTCGGAGATGGGCTTTGACGGTTTTGAACAGCGGGAAAATCAGATTATCACCTATATAAAAAAAGAAGATTTAGCAATCGGGGTCCGGGAGCAGATCGAACAGCTGCTGGCGGGCTTTCCCGGCCATTGCTTTATCGAAAGGGAGGAAGTGGTAAAGGATCAAAACTGGAACAGGCAGTGGGAGCAGACCGTAGGTGCCCGGGAGATCGGCCGCTTTTTTGTTAAACCCACCTGGGCAACCGATCCAGTGCCCGGCGACAAAATCCTGCTGGAAATTGACCCCAAAATGTCTTTCGGCACGGGCTATCATGAGACAACCCGACTCATCCTGAAGCTCCTGCCCGGGCTGGTTCGCCGGGATGACACCGTAATCGATGCCGGTACAGGTACGGGTATTTTATCCATTGCCGCTATCAAGCTGGGAGCGTCGCGCGTGTTGGCCTTCGACATTGACGAGTGGAGTATCAAAAACGCAAGGGAGAATATTTTGTTCAACGGCGTAGAAACAAATATTATCCTAAAAAAAGGCTCGACGGACGTCATTCCCGCTGACATGAAGGCCGACCTTCTGCTGGCCAATATTCAGCGGGATGTAATTTTAGAATTGCTTCCCGATTTTATAAAGTCCCTGACGAAAGGAGGAAGTGTTGTATTATCCGGCCTGGTAGAAAACGACCGGGACGATATCACAAGTCGGCTGTCACCGGATGCCCGGATTATCGATATCGAACAAGAAAACGAATGGATTGCCATCCATGCACAGGTTAAGAAATGAAAAAAACAGCTATTGACATAGGAACGAATACAGTACTTTTATTAGTCGCAGAAAAAGAGCAGGGAGATGTCCAAGTGATAGAGGAGCAGCAGCGGGTTCCGAGATTGGGGCGGGATGTGGATGAGCAGCGCAACCTTCCGGATGAGGCGATGGGGCGTGTGATCGATATTTTAAAAGAATATCAGCAAATAATTAACCGAAAATACCCGGAAGCCGGCAGCCCGGTGGTGACAGCTACCAGTGCAGTGCGCGACGCTAATAACCGGGAGGAGTTCCTCGAGCGGGTTGAGGAACATACCGGCCTCCGGGTAACCATTTTAAGCGGCCTGGAAGAAGCGGCCTGTACGTTTTTGGGCGCACAGTGTGTGCTTTCCGATGTGCCCCGGGACCAGCTGAAGATCGTGCTGGATATCGGGGGTGGAAGTACTGAAATAGCAATGGGCAAAGAGGCGGAAATTATGGATCGCTATTCGTTTGATATGGGGTGCGTGCGGTTTACCGAACGGTATCTTAGAAATACACCCCCCACCCCCGGGCAAATCAATGACTGCAAAAAAGCGGTCCGGGACATGCTGGCTGAGTATCCTTACGATTTGGAAGATAACATCCGGTTGGTAGGGGTGTCGGGTACGGTTACCTCCCTTGTTTACATAGACCGGCATATGACAGCATATGACGACGATGACGTTAATGGCTGCCGGTTATCTGCGGATGTGATCCGGGACTATATTTCAACTTTTCGTTCAGTAACTCCAGCTGAGCTTATGAGGCGGTACCCGGTAGTGATGGATGGAAGAGCGGATATCTTTTTAGCCGGACTGTTAATCCTCGAAGGCGTAATGGACCTGTACGGGTTTGACTCACTTATTGCATCCACCGGCGGCATTCGTCACGGAGCGATTCTTCTTGAAGAATCCCTGAATTAAAAAAGGCCCCTGAATAAATAACATCAGGGGCCCGTGATTCATCCGTAGGCAGAGTTAGCTGTGTCAGAAATTTAGATGTCGAATCGTAATCCGGCAGAAATTGCTAACTGATCGGCGTCGCCGATAACATATTTCAGCTCGGTGTAGAGATCGGCAAAGTCCAGTCCGAACTCAGCGCCTCCACCCAGATTGAGACCGACTTCCGAATTGGAAACTGATCCCATTGATCCCATGTCAAACGACCAGGTTGTATAGTTCAACCCGCCAAGTCCATATACCCTGGTGCCTTCTTCTGCATAGAAGTGATAATGGGCATTGGCGTTAAGTTCCCACCAGTCATAATTATCGGGAAAATAAATAGCCACGTCAGCGGCTCCACTGATCTCCGGGGTAAAAGCATATTTTGCACCTGCCTGGACACCTATGGCTTCTACTTCGAGACCGTAGATTAATCCCCCGCCGATTTTAACGTCGGAAGACTCCTGGGCATAACTTGTTGTATTAAAGGCCAACGCTAAACCGAAAAGCAGACAACTTGTAAGTATTATTTTTTTCATTATTCTATTTGGTTAATTTACTTTAGTGATTATTTAGTTGAAAAATTATCTCGCCTGTAAGACCCTTTCGGCATTAAACTCTTACAGATTTTCCATTGCACTTTTATATACGCACCCGGAGGTAAAATCAGATCATTTTCACTAAAAAAAATTAGAATGGGAATAAAGCGACACTTTCAGTAAGTTTTAAGCTGATATTAATAGTAATAAATAGTTTCTGCCCGGATAAAGGCATGTCAGACACAGAAGGGAGTCATACAAAAGTTTCGCAGTCGTCACGAGAAAATGCTTCTGAGAGTAGTCTCGAAGATGATGTGCTGGTAAGAGAGGCTATGGGTGGTAGTGAGCACTCCTACGAAAAGCTGGTCAGCAAATATCAGCGTGCGTTGCATTTCCATATCCGCAAGATGGTAAAAAACCATGAGCAGATCGAAGATCTGGTTCAGGAGACATTTGTCAAGGCTTTTGAAAACCTGAACAGATATAATACCGACTACGCTTTTTCGACCTGGCTGTATCGCATTGCAACCAATCATACGATAGATTACCTGCGCAAAAAGAAGCTGCAGACGCTCTCCATAGATGAGCCGGTGAAAACCAAAAGTGGAGAAATGGAGATGCAGCTGCCGGACGAAACGGCCCGGACAGACCGGGATATTATACGCAAGCAGCGCCAGCGTATGGTGCGGGAGGCAATAAAGGGACTACCCAAAAAGTATCGCAAAGTCATCCAGCTTCGGCATATGGAAGAAAAGAGTTACCAGGAAATTTCAGAAGTGCTGGACAAGCCGCTTGGGACGGTTAAAGCCCATATTTTCCGGGCCAGGGAGATGCTCTATAAGGAACTGAAGGATAAGCGGGACCGGTTTTAGACCGCAAGGTTAGTCATCCGGTCAATCACCGGAATCGCGCTGCCATTTACGCCGCCAGACTATGTTTCCAAGTTTTCCGCCACGGCCGCCACGTTATCTTTATATTTTTCGAATTTAGCCCGCCGCATGGCGCTGCCTTCAAAAAGGGCATCGTATTGCTCGTTGTCCAACTCCTTCCAGAAATCAATATCGTGGTCCAGGATCTTGTCACGGGGATGGAGGTCCTCCATTTGCGTATATTTGGCGTCGCGGTTCCAGGGACACACATCCTGGCATATGTCGCAGCCGTACATCCATTCGCCCAGACGGCCGCGGTATTCTTCGGGAATCTGTTCTTTCAGTTCAATGGTGTGATAGGAGATGCATCTGCTCCCGTCAACCCGGTACGGTTCATGAATGGCGTTGGTGGGACAGGCGTCGATGCAGCGGGTACAGCTCCCGCAGTGGTCCGTAACCTGGGTGCTATATAAAAATTCGGCGTTAATGATCATCTCACCGATGAAGCAGAAGGATCCGATATTCCTGTTAAGAAGGTTTGAGTTTTTACCGATCCAGCCCAGTCCGGCCCGCACCGCCCAGGCCTTGTCCAGTACCGGTGCCGAATCGACAAACACCCGGCCGTTGAGTCCCCCGAGCAGCTCTTCGGTAAAGGCGAAGAGTTTTTTTAGCTTCTTTTTATATACTTTGTGGTAATCACGTCCCTGTGCGTATTTGGCGATTTTAGGCTGTCCCACTTGTCGCTGTTGTCGTTTGTGATCGGGATGGAAGTAACTGCCGATGACCGAAACAACCGATTTCGAGCCGGGCACAAGTTTGGTGGGATCCACGCGTTTGTCCAAATAATTTTCCATCCAGCTCATTGTGCCGTGGCGTCCCTGGCTGAGCCACTCTTCAAGCCGCCGCTCTTCGGTCTCGAGGCGACCCGCCTTGGCAAAACCACAGGCGTCGAAACCCAGCCGGAGGGCTTCTTCACGTACTCGTTTTGTGCGTTTAGCGAGATTCACGGTTGTTTTTTGGCCAGTCATTATTCGTTGATTGGGAATTGGTTGATATACCCGTGTACTCTTTGAGCCCGGGCCTGGATAATAAAAAAGCGAAAACGGGGGATAAAGTTCGAATAATCCCCGGTGGCTATTTCCTGCCGAGTTTCCGGGGATCGACTTCCGATATGTTGCCGTTCTCAAGCCTGAGGGTTCGGTATGGGTACTGCTTAACCGTATCATAGTCGTGGGTAACCATCAGCACGGCCATCCCGCGGTTATTTATTTTCTCCAACAGTTCCATAATGGAAGCTGATGCTTTGGGATCGAGGTTACCGGTCGGCTCATCGGCCAGCATGATGCGGGGCTCGTTGGCCAGCGACCGGGCGATAACTACGCGTTGTTGTTCGCCCCCGGAGAGATCCTCCGGCATGCTTTTGCGCTTGTGGCTCAAGCCGACCATGCCCAGAACTTCGAGCACGCGCTGCTTGACATAGCTTTTTTTGGTACCGGTAACCTTCAAAGAAAAGGCTACATTTTCGAAAACCGTTCGATCCGGCAGAAGCTGGAAATCCTGGAATACAATGCCCAACCTGCGCCGCAGGTAGGGAATCTCTTTTCTCGAAATGGAGGTGACGTCAAAATCAGCTACCCGCACCGAACCGGCATCGGGAATAAGGTCGCGGTAGATGAGCCGCAGAAATGAGCTCTTGCCGGCGCCCGTTTCTCCAATGAGATATGCAAACTCGCCGTTGGCAAGCGAAAAATTGATCTCATTGAGAACGGGTCGATAATCGTAAGTGACCGAAACATTGGTAAATTCTATTACTGAGTGCTGGGACATTGCAAAACCATCGTTATTCTTAAACTTTCATCATCAGCTTCCTCAAATTCGAAGTCGCTGTATTTGGCACGTATGTTATACGCTGTTTGATCGATAATATCAAGCATTTGCTGCAGGGAATATATTTTTTGTCGGTGAACTTCCACAAATTCGTCCAGAACGGTGGCCCGGTCGGCCGCTAATTGCTGTATCCTGAACGTATTCGTGTGGATCTGCTTTTCTGCATTGTATGTACTGCTCCTGAAGAACCGGTAATTATTGTCGGTCATTCCCTCTTCATTGTGAAGATAATGGATCGCCTCCTTCGAATTACTCGGCGTCGTGAAGTCAAAGATAAGCAGGCTCCGGGAAGTGAGAAGTTTTTGACACTGCTTGAGAAAACGGATAACATGCCGGGGTTCATGAAGATAATTGATGCTGTCAAACACGCAAAATACGACATCGAAGGTTCGGTTCATGGGAATATCCAGAAAATCCATGACAGAAAACTCCACCGTGCACATTCGTTCCCGGTTCTTTTCACGTGCCCGGGCGATCATCTGTGGAGACTTGTCGGTACCCCAAATATCATAGCATTCGAGCTCATCCAGCGACAGGGCAAGTGAGCCGGTACCACAGGCCAGTTCCATAACGGTGTTGGGATCCGCATGGTGGTCGAGCATGAGCGCATCGATATAGTCAGCCCAGAGGTCGTAATCCACCTCACTCATAACCGCATCATATATTTCGGCTAACTTGGTGTAGACTGGTTCTGTGCCAGACAATGATCTCATGCTGATTTCTTTTTTCTATTGGCTGAAAGCTGTATTGCCAGCTGTAAAGCATGTTTAAAAGAAGAGGGGTCCGCTTTGCCCTTACCGGCAATATCAAAAGCGGTACCGTGATCAGGAGAGGTCCGCACG
Source organism: Fodinibius sp. (assembly GCF_041642155.1). Classification (NCBI taxonomy): domain Bacteria; kingdom Pseudomonadati; phylum Balneolota; class Balneolia; order Balneolales; family Balneolaceae; genus Fodinibius; species Fodinibius sp. The sequence goes on along the minus strand of NZ_JBEPWZ010000045.1, from coordinate 9,878 downwards.
ACGGGAAGTCCCGCGGTAAAATTAACGCCGGCTCCAAAGGAGAGGGCCTTAAAGGGAATAAGTCCCTGATCGTGATACATCGCTAAAACACCGTCGCAGTGCTCATATTTTCGATTGCCAAAAAAGCCGTCAGCCGGGTGAGGGCCGGTAGCTTCAATGCCGGTCTCTCGAATTTTTTGAAGGGCGGGGGATATGATATCAATTTCTTCCCTGCCGATAACTCCTCCATCTCCGGCATGGGGATTAAGTCCCAGTACAGCTATCCGGGGACCGGCGATGCCGAAGTCTTCTGTTAAGCTTTGGTGCATGGTTTGGGCATGACTCATAATGGCATGCTCCGTCACCGCCGCCGGCACCGCCGCCACCGGTATATGAACACTGACCAGTCCGACGCGCAGGCTGTCGTTGACCAGCATCATCAGAAAATCATCCGTATCGGTATGTTCGGCCAGGAATTCCGTATGTCCCGGTATGTGATAACCCGCCAGGTTTACCGCCTCCTTGGAGATAGGGGCCGTTACCAGGGCATCGGCTTTGCCGGTGTTACAGAGGGTAAGACCGGTTTCAACAGCTTGCATGGCACAGCGCCCGGCTTGCCGGCTGAGCGTTCCCGGTGCTATGGAGACGGTCTCCTCATCATAGCATTCCAGGACATTGACGGTACCGGATTGTGCCTCATCTGCCGACTCAATTATATGAAAGGGGAGATCTATCGATAGGTTTGAACGATAATAGTCAACGACTTGCCGCGAAGAGAGGATAGTAGCGATATGATGTTCAAGATCGACCTCCTTGAGCGTCTTCAGAATGATCTCCGGTCCAATGCCGTTAAAATCTCCGCTGCTGATGACAATATGCTGTGTCATAAAAGTGTTTGTCCTGCTTGCAGTTATGGTTATTCAGAAACCAATCTGAAATCACCGAAACCGGAAGTTGCCCTGAATATAAATTCCCGGTTGGGATAACTCCATATTTCAACAGTCGATCCGCTGGGAGGAAACTTGCGTTCGATATTCTGAGGGGGACCAAATTTAATATAAACTTCGCCCTGATCGCTCTCGTAGCCAATCCTGTTGCTGGTAGAAAAATTTTGGTAAGCGTAGTCGATGCGCCGGTAGTATTCGGCCATCAGCTCATTGTATTCGGTATCGGGCGTAGGGTCTTTCTTTTTCCAGAATGCCCTGAATTTGCGTTCCCGTTCGGACTGTGAGCCTTCGGAAAGAGAATCAAGGGTTGCCTCATCGACAATATAGCGCAGCATGTCGATGGCAATGTCCAGGCTGAGCAGGCTCCGGGGCATATCAATCCACATGGAATGATAGGTTGTTCTTGAAACCGTTTGTTCGCTGTTATCCCGGATCGTCAGCTGATAAGATGCATTCGGAAACGTACTGTTGGGAACCTCAACCAGGGCATAGGTAAATCCATCCGAATCTGAGGCCAGCTGAAGTATATTTTCGTTCACCCCGGTCGAAACCAATTGCGGTTTCAGCTCTGTTCGTATTTCATTATTTCCCAGTTTTTGAACAAAAACCTCTTCCCCTTTAGTGGTATCTTTCCCGGTAATGCTGAGTTCCCTTATCGTCAGGGTATAAGAATCACCCGGATCGTAATGCGGGATGTAAGCGAAAGCATAAAAGTCACTGCCATATTTTACATTGTCCCTCATACTCATCAATTTAAGCTGGTTTTCCTCTTGTTGTCCTGAATACAGCTCTTCGCCCAGTATCACATTTCCCACTTCCATATCACGGTAGGGATCAATGCGGACCGTACGTGTTCTGGAAATCCGGGGGTCACTGCGCTCGCCGCGCGTCATTTGCAGCACATAGGTATATATGCCGGGCTTCAGCTCCATCCCGATATTCCCGTACAGGAACATTAATTCGGTCTGCGTTTGTTCATAGGTTTCTGCATAAGCCGTATCTTCCCAGAAGGAACGTTCCGCCGGCTCCAGACGCTCCACCGAAATATTGCTATCTCTTTTTTTAAGCTGGGCCTCATTGGAGTTAAAGACTTCCATACTGAGATTTATGGGACTGAAAAAAGCTCTTTTATCATCGTTATTCGCAGCACTGGCCTGGTTCAGCTTTTTAAACGGAAGGGTGCGATACGAGAAGCTGTAAACCGAGGCAAAGGTGACGGTTTCGTCGGAGTTGCCGGGCAATACCAGAAAGTCAAAAAATTGAGACGGACGTTGATCGCCTATGCTTAACTGCTGGTAGTTAGCATTGCGTTGCGCTTGCAGCTCAGATACTGAACATGACATCCATCCAGCCAGCAATATTATGAGCGTTGTAAGATAATTTATCCGTTTCACAGCATTCTTTGGTTAATGAAAGACAGCCTTTCGCTCCCGTTTACCTCCAAGGTAACAAACTTAGACGGAAATAACCCAATAAGCACTTTCGAGCTCGCTAAAAATCGTTATTTTGGAAACGTTAAAACAGCATCCAATATTATCCAGTATCATACATCTATGAGTCCCACTGATTCCAAGCATTCCCCGCAGCCGGATTTGAATTCAATGATCAAAAAGATTAACGAGCAGGAAGCTGTTATTAAGAGGGGCGGGGGAGAGAAACGGATCAAAAAGCAGCATGACAAGGGAAAGCTTACGGCCCGCGAACGCATAGATTGCCTCCTGGATGAAGATCGCCGATTTCACGAACTGGGGTTGTGGGCCGGCTACGAAATGTATGAAGAGGAGGGAGGATGTCCCGCCGGCGGCGTCGTGACCGGTATCGGCCGGGTATCGGGACGCGATTGCGTGATTGTCGCCAATGATGCTACGGTCAAGGCCGGCGCCTGGTTTCCGATCACCGCTAAAAAGAACCTGCGAGCCCAGGAGATTGCGCTCGAAAACCATCTTCCGATTCTTTATCTTGTGGATTCCGCAGGGGTATACCTGCCCATGCAGGATGAGATTTTTCCCGACAAAGATCACTTCGGACGCATTTTCCGCAACAATGCCGTTATCAGTGCCCGGGGCATCCCCCAGATTGCGGCTATAATGGGCAGCTGTGTGGCCGGGGGCGCCTACCTGCCGATTATGAGTGACGAGGCGCTTATTGTTGATGGCACCGGCAGCGTATTCCTGGCCGGCAGCTATCTTGTCAAGGCGGCGATCGGCGAAGAAGTGGACAATGAGACCCTGGGCGGCGCAACGACGCATACAGAAATCAGCGGGGTGACTGACTATAAAATGAAGGACGACGAAGAATGTCTCCATACCGTCCGGGACCTGGTGGACAAACTGGGCCCCTTTGAGACCGCGGGGTTCAACCGCAAAGAACCGGTCCCGCCCTCCCGGGATGTGACAGAAATACTGGATGCCTTCCCGGACGACCGCACCAGGCCCTATGATATGGCCAGCGTATTGGAGTGTATCGTTGATGAGAATTCCTTTACCGAGTTCAAGAAAGGGTACGGGCAAACACTCATTACCGGCTATGCCCGGGTGGACGGCTGGAGCGTGGGCATTGTGGCCAATCAGCGCAAGATTACCAGGACAAAACAGGGTGAAATGCAGGTTGGCGGGGTTATCTACTCCGACTCGGCCGACAAAGCGGCCCGTTTTATCATGAATTGCAACCAAAAAAAGATTCCGATTGTTTTTTTGCAGGATGTCACCGGTTTCATGATTGGCAAGCGAAGTGAACACGGGGGCATTATCAAGGATGGAGCCAAGATGGTGAATGCGGTTTCCAACAGCACCGTCCCCAAGATTACGATCGTGGTCGGCAACAGCTACGGGGCCGGGAACTACGCGATGTGCGGACGTGCGTACGATCCGCGGTTTATGTATGCCTGGCCTTCGGCACAGATTGCGGTAATGGGCGGCTCGCAAGCCGCCAAAGTGTTGACGCAGATCCGGGTATCGTCCCTCGAAAAAAAGGGAGAAGAGATCACCGAAAAGGAGGAGCAGGAGATTATGAAAGAGATCAGTGAGCGATATGAGCACCAGACGGATGTGCGATATGCTGCTGCCCGGATGTGGGTGGATGGTATCATAAACCCCATCAAGACCCGCGATCACATTTCCCGGGCAGTCCGGTACGCCAATCATAATCCGGACATGGACGAATTTAAGACGGGCGTGATTCAGGTGTAACGGCAGTTATTTTGAATAATACAGGGTATTTTAAGCCTTAGCAAAAACCGTACTTTTGACCAATGGCGGTGTTGTCGGCCGGTTGATATCCGTAGCTTTTTATCCTGTATTCTGCAACCTGGCTTAACAGTTAATGTAAGAACCTTTATTATCAGATCATCAATGAAATCAGTACGAATATTTTCTTTTTGTATCCTCTTGTTAATGGCAGTGTCGCTGCCGGGATGGGCACAGCCGGCAGGGGCTTTTGAGAATGTCATTATCCATACGGCAGACGGCGAGGTCATCGACGGGGGGACGATCGTATGGCGGAATGGCATTATCCGTTCGGTCGGAGCAGAGGAAGAGGTGGCCATTCCCTTTGATGCCTATGTGAGAGACGGGGGCGACAGCCTGCATGTCTACCCGGGCTTTATCGACGGGATGGCATTCTGGGGAAGTCCCGATGACAATGGCCCGGGCGGCACTCCTGACGAGCCCGGTAATCCGGGATATGAGCGGGCGGGCATTCAGCCCCAGCGGTATCCTTCGGAGCATCTTAAATCCAACGACCAGGCGCTGGAAAAAGCAGCTGAAATGGGTTTTACCGCCGCTGTACTGGGACTCGAGGGACGGATGCTTCCCGGGCAGGTTGATCTCTTTTTTGTCAAGGGCAATCAGACCCCGGATAACCTCTTGGAAAGGGGACTGGGCGTGCTGGCGCAGTTCAGCGAAGCCAGGGGATCTGTTTATCCATCTACGACGATGGCACTGATGGCTCAGTTCCGGCAGCTGTTTTATGATGCCAAAGCCCAGCATCAGCAGCAGGAGTATTTCGCCTCGGTTTCATCCAACTATCCCGCTCCAACAAATGAAAAGGTACTGGAGGCGCTGTACCCGGTAATGGAACTGGAGCAGCCGTTCTTTTTTGTTGCGGATTCCAAAGAGAATATAGAGCGAATGTTGTGGCTGCAGGAGGAATTCGGCTTTGATGTGATACTTGTCTCGGGTAAAGAAGCCTATAAGACGGCGGAAGAACTGCGCCGGCGGGATATCCCGGTGTTGGCCGGTATTGACCTCCCCGAAAAGCCGGACTGGATGTCAGCCGATGGGGAAGAGAATAATGAAAACGACGAAGAAGGGGGGGAGGAAAAGGATAGGAACACGAAACAACAGGAAGTAACCGAAGAGATGCAGCACTTCCGGGAGCGGCAGCAAAAGGCTTACGAAGAGCGTATCAACAATATTAAATCCCTGAGAGAGTCGGGGGTCAGGGTCGGCTACGGCTCAAATGGACTCAAAATATCTGATATACGGAAAAATTTGCTCGTTCTGAAGGAGGAGGCAGGCATGATGGAGCCGCAGCTGTTGAATATGCTTACCCAGTCGACTGCGGATATCCTGGGATACGGCCAGCGCCTCGGTGATGTGAAAGAGGGACGGTTGGCCAATTTTACGGTTTTTGACAATCCCTTTACCGAAGAGAAGGCCAAGGGACTTTTTTCCGTATCAAACGGGGAAGTCACCGAGCTTGAATCCAAAACTTCAAATTAGCTTTTGGACATATAAACATATGAAAAAGATCGTACTACTGTTTTTTGCACTTTTGTTGAGCCTGGGCGGTTATGCGCAGGAGAAGGGATCGGTACTCATCACCGGGGGGACGGTCATGACCATCACCGACGGGAATAAAGAAAATACCGATCTGCTTATAGAAGACGGCATAATCACTGAAATCGGCCGGGATCTTTCGGCGCCGGGCGGAGTGGAAATCATCGATGCTTCCGGCAAGTATGTGATGCCGGGCATTATTGATGCCCACTCCCATATTGCGGCCGTGGATGTCAACGAGTGGACGCACCCGGTGACGGCTGAAGTTACAATGGAGGAGTCCATCGATCCCAATGATATCAATATGTACTGGGCGCTGGCCGGCGGGGTTACGAGCATTCACCTGATGCACGGATCGGCGAATGTGATCGGGGGACAGAATGAAACGCTGAAACTGCGGTATGGGGGGGACATGGACGCGCTGCGGTTTGACGGGGCTCCCCGGACGATAAAGTTTGCATTGGGTGAGAATCCCACGCGGGTACACGGTCAACGCTTTAACGTACAACCCCGCACACGGATGGGGGTTGAGCAGGTTGTTCGCGATCATTTTGATGCCGCCCTCGACTATCGGCGCAATCGCCGCGAATACCTGGAAGCCAGAGAGGCGTACAAAGAGGGAGCACGTGAGGAAGCGCCGGTACCGGTGGCCAAAAATGCGCGTATGGAAGTGCTGGTTGATATACTGGAAGGCGAAATCCGGGTGCACTGTCACTCGTACCGGGCGGATGAAATTATGATGCTGATGCGGGTATTTGACGATTACGATATTGAAGATTACACCTTTCAGCATGCCAATGAAGCGTTTAAGATTGCTCCCGAACTCCGCAAGAACAGTGCCTATACCTCCGTCTTTTCGGATTGGTGGGCTTATAAGTTCGAAGTATATTATTCCACCGCTTTCAATGCTTCTATCCTGAATGCCAGTGGCGTCATCAACAGCATCAATTCCGACAGCGGAGAGCTTATCCGGCACCTGAATCACGAAGCCGCCAAGACGGTCCATTATGGAGATACGTCGAAACAGGATGCCCTCAGAATGATTACGATTAATCCCGCCATGCAGCTTGGGATCGATGAAAAGGTGGGGAGTATCGAAGAAGGAAAGCACGGTGACGTCGCCATCTGGAGTGGTCACCCGCTGAGTATCTACAGCCTTGCGGAAGCGACATTTGTAGACGGCAAAAAGTATTTTGACCGGGACGAAGATGCGGACGATATGAGGCTGGAGGTGAACCCGGCGGACGATTTTGAGCATGCGGACCGCCGCTGGTATGAGGAGCATGGCCGCCGCGGGGGGACCTGTTTGCGGGGCGCAGAAATCCGGTTTAATGAACAGGAAATGCAATTTCGGTATCAAACGAACTAAGCAATATCAAAAATGGCGTTAGCATGATGAGAAAATTTTTGAAATTTTTCATTCCAGGTTTCCTGTTGGTTGTCCTTGTGGTGACGGCAGGAGTCGCACAAATTACCGAGAAGGCCGAGTTTGGCAAATTTGCTATTACCAATGCAACCATACACACGGTATCAGACGGTGTCATTGAAAATGGTGTGGTGTTAATTAATGGTGAAACGATTGAATTTGTCGGTAAAAATGCCAAAATCACTTCTGGCTACCAGCGTATCAATGCCGCGGGCAATCATCTGTACCCGGGATTTATGGATGCCGGCACCCAGCTGGGACTCCAGGAGATCGGTGCCGTAGCCGTGACGAAAGACCAGGCGGAGCTCGGGGAATTTAATCCGCATGTCAGGGCCTTTACGGCCATTAACCCCAGCAGCGTCAGCATACCCGTTACGCGCGTGAATGGCGTAACGCATGTCGTTTCCCTGCCGGTGTCGGGACGCCTGTCGGGCAAGGCGACGCTTATAGACCTCTACGGTTATTCGCCCGATTCGATGGCCGTATCATCCAATGCAGCGCTGCACTTGAATTGGCCTACCTCTCGGGCGGGGGGCCGGCGTAGCGAGGATGAGGTGGAAAAGGTGTATAAAAAGAACCTGAAGGAACTGAACGAATTTTGGGACCGGGCGGTCTTCTATGACGATATGATGAGGTCCTATGAGGAAGGATCCGCTGATAAAAAAAGACCGGATACTCATAAGAAATTAGAAGCGATGCGCGAGATCCTTGGCGGGAACATACCGGTCATGATTTCTGTCGATCATAAACGGGATATTCTGAATGCCATAGAATGGACAAGAAAACATCCGGACGTTCAATTTATTTTGGCGGGGGTACAGGAGGGATGGCGTGTAGCCGAAGAAATAGCGGAAGCGGGATTACCTTGTCTGGTGTCTACGCTTTACACCCCGGAGCGGGCGTATGATAATTACCAGCGGCCGTATCAAAATCCGGCTAAATTACACGAGGCAGGAGTAAAAGTAGCCATTGCCACCGGTGAAATCGAAAATGTTCGCAATGCTCCTTACCATGCGGGGTATGCAGCAGCCTACGGGCTGGGCAGAGAAGAGGCTGTGAAAGCCATTACCCTGAATGCAGCTGAAATTTTCGGCATAGCTGACAGGCTGGGCAGTATTGAAAAAGGAAAGCAGGCTAACCTGTTTCTATCGGATGGCGATCCATTCGAGCCCACCACCCACATTGAACAGGTTTTTATCCGCGGGTACAAAATACCGATGGTAAGCCGTCATTCCCAGCTCTATGAAGAATACCTCAACCGCGGTGCCGTCGAAAATGAGGGTCATTAAAAAATTTGACCTGTTTTTGGGATATTTCTCGTATACAATAGTGCAAGAGAAAAAATAACAGGTTATAAACAGATATATATCATAATGAATACGATTTAGAAAATGTCAACCCCGGGAATACAGGATTAAAAACAAGATTATCATACGTTGGCTAATAGTAGCATTCTGTGTGGGGCAATAATTCTAAATATTACATCTGATGACCTACTCGCACCGGCGTGAAAACCGGTGTGGGTTTTATAATGGATATCGGCTTCGTACTATCAAAATCCTGACAGCACCTCCTTTTCCCAGTATGTTCGACAAACAGTATCGAGAAGATTGATATTTTCCGTGGCTTCAGGCATCAAATATATCTTCTGGTGAATCTGGCCTTTAATATTCATACCTTATGCACGAAGTGCCGCCCTCTATGTTTTGCTAACCGTCATGCCCGCGGATATTGTTATTTTATTCCATATCAGTAACAGGAGGTTATAGTTCTTAATTAAAGCTTAAAAGGATGTTAAAGTTACCATTCAGGAAAATAGAAGAAGTGCTCGTTTCCATTTTGCTCAAGTATGATTTTTCCGATGCGAAGGCTCATATCATTGCCAAAACACATACCCAGTCCAGCTGCGACGGTGTTTATTCCCATGGACTGAATCGGTTTCCCCTGTTTATAGAATACGTTGAACAGGGGTTGATCAACATAACCGCTGATCCTCAAAAAATGGCTTCTTTCGGGACGCTCGAACGCTGGGATGGTCAGTTGGGCCCGGGGGTTACCAATGCTCACCGGTGTATGAATCGTGCAGTCGAGCTTGCCCGGAAGTATACCATGGGCTGCGTTGCCTTGCGTAATACCAATCACTGGATGCGTGGTGGCACCTATGGATGGCAGGCAGCTGACAAGGGAAAGATAGCACTCTGTTTTACGAACACTCAGCCCAATATGCCTCCATGGGGCGGTAAAGAAAGTAGAATAGGCAATAATCCCTTTGTTATAGCTATTCCCCGCGGGGAGGGACACGTAGTGCTTGATATGTCCATGTCGCAATTTTCATTCGGCAAAATTCACACCTATAAACTTAATGATGAGCAGCTGCCGTTTTACGGGGGCTGGGATGAAAAGGGAAACCTGTCGAAAGACCCTGAAAAAATCCTTGCCAAGGAGCGGGGCCTGCCCATAGGGTACTGGAAAGGTTCCGCCCTGTCGATGGTCCTTGATATGCTGGCGGCATTCCTGTCGGATGGAAGACACACCGCTCAAATCGGGGAGGAAGAGCATGAAACAGGTCTTTCACAAATTTTTATCTGTATTGATCCCGATCAATTTTCGGATGCTGCGTTAAAAGACCATTTGCTTAATGAGATTATTCATAACGTGCATGAAGTGTCTCCCATGGAACAAGGCCGGAGAACCTACTACCCTGGAGAACAAACGCTGGCTACCCGCAGGGATCACCTCGAAAACGGC
>NZ_JBEPWZ010000044.1:0-16710 GCF_041642155.1 Fodinibius sp. | reverse complement strand
TTTAATGTTAATTCACAGAGGTGTTGATATGAAACATCACCAATCGATAAAAGCTCTTGTAATGGGAGTACTCATATTCACAGTAAGTGCTGGCTTAATAGCGGGATGTGGCGATAGAGACGGCGACCCCGACATGGAAGATACAGGAATGAATGAAACGCCCCAATCTCAGCCAGATCGGTCTTATAATGAAGACTACGATACCAACAAGGGTCAGGAACAGTCATTCGAGGTTTCACTCGAGGGTTCGAACGAAGTGCCGGAAGTCACTACCGACGCAAGTGGCAGTGCTACGGTAACCTTGAGAGGCGACAGCATTCATGTTGAAGGCGAGTTCTCTGACCTGGGGTCCGAATACACTGCTTCACACATTCACGAAGGAGCGGAAGGTGAGAACGGGGACCCGATTATAACGCTGGAGCCTGAATTGGAGAATGATAACACCTCCGGCTGGTGGGACGCATCCTACCTGCTGGAAGACGAACACAGGTCGGCGCTGATGGGAGATAGTCTCTATATCAATGTACATACCAACGAAAACAAGCCAGGAGAAATACGCGGGCAAATTACCTCCTCCGGCATGGATGATATGTGACCCATTATTAATATTAATCCAGATGCCTAACAGGGATAGAGATATTGGCTGACCGTACCGTTGTTCGGTTAAAGGGTGAAAGCCAAGGCTCGTGCTCTTTTCGCGCTCTCAGTACTCAGTATAAGCTAAACGCGTTAGATTTTTTTCCAAAAACCAATATAATATATGAGAATATTAGGATATATAATCTCACTGGGTGGATTAATCGCCCTTATTTATACAGGCATTACCTATATCAATAATTCCGAATCCTTTGGAATTTTTGGTCTGGATGTTGCCGTATCGAAAGGGGATCCGGTACCTATGATCATTTCACTTGTTGTCCTGATCATAGGCCTTTTAATAGCTCGCATTTCTAAAAATTAACTAAATAAACGAGGATAACTTATGCTTAGATGGGCCGTGACGTTTTTAATTATCGCTATAATCGCAGCTATTTTCGGGTTTGGAGGCGTCGCCGAGGGCGCAGCCGATATTGCCCAAATACTATTCTATATTTTTTTAGTGCTGTTCGTCATTTCGTTATTCTTCGGAGGTTTTAGGAGACCGTGACCCTGAAGTAAGCACAACCCAGGGTAGAACCTCTGCTGAGAGTGCTGCACATATTTATTAATATAGAATAGTAATAGCAGCAGTTCCAAGCTACTATTATACTCTTTATTATTACCGTGCTTAAACCTCCCCCCTCCCGCCAGCCCGCACATCTGAGCTGGTTGGGAGGGGATTTTTAATGTTGGGATTCTTCGTCCGTTGGGGTGAAACATGTCGTCATTTCCTTCCCGGCGATTTAGGTGCGCCTTTTATACCTTTCCATCCCGCAGTATTTGCCGAGCTGCCGGTTGAAAAAACCGTTTAAAAATCAGCCGGTCAACATATTGAAAATTGCTCTGGCAATGTTAACTTACCCTGTCACCCATTACGAATCGCATTGCATAACAACCGGAGGTAAATATTATGAACCAGGGTCATGTACAGTCGGGCGAAGTAATCAATTTGGATACGCTGAGAGATGGTATGCCTGGAGATTCCACCTTTGCACTGGTCAAAACGGATGATATGGAGGTCATCCGGATGGTCTTGCCAAGAGGAAAAGATATTATGGAACACAGCGTGGAAGGAGAAATATCCATACAATGCCTGAAGGGTCATGTTATCATCCAGGTTGAAGGCGAAGCAAGAGAATTAACGGAAAACGACTGGCTTTATCTGACGCACAATCAACCGCATGGGCTTCATGCCAAGACGGACAGTATTTTGTTGGTGACCATCCTTTTTAAAGCTGATGACAGATAGCGTGTTGATCATTTCCACTGAGCCATGCACTCCTTCCGGTACCTTCTTCATTACCCCCGGCCTGCCATGGCAAATGCTTTCAGGTTATCCCGCCCGTTAATGTGCGGGCAGAGGGCTATCACCATACATCTTACAAATTCATCGGTACCCATAACAAGCTGATTTACATTTTTTTTAATTTATATGCTCACATTAGGAACGTATCAGACACTAAGCGTTGCCCGTGAAATTGAACACGGCTACATCCTCAAAGAAGACAAGGGAGCTGAAGTACTGCTGCCCGGCAACCTGGCTTCCCGGGAGCTTCAGAAGGGAGAAAATGTCCGGGTCTTTATTTACAAGGACGGGGAAGAACGGATCACAGCCACCATGCAGGATCCCAAGATAACCCTGAACGGGATAGCAGTCCTGACCGTAAAGGATATAACCCGGCACGGGGCTTTTTTGGACTGGGGACTCGATAAAGATCTTTTTCTGCCGCACAGTGAACAGACAACCAAGCTCCGGGAGGGGACCTCCTGCCTGGTGTACCTGTACCTGGATAAAGAAACCGACCGGCTGGTTGCCAGTATGAAGATCGATCGATTTTTAGATAACACGACGCTCAGCGTGGAAGAGAAGGAAAAAGTCGATCTTTGGATCCTGAACAAAACGGACCTGGGATATAATGTGGCGATCAACGGGAAGCACCGGGGACTCATATACCACAACGAGTTTTTTGACGAGGTCTCCCACGGGGATAAGACAACCGGATATATCAAGCAGATCCGTACGGATAATAAAATTGATGTCACCCTCCGTCCCATAGGGTATAACAAAGTGGAATCGCGGGCCGATATCATTCTACACCGCCTAAAAAAATCGGGCGGCTACCTCGACCTGCACGACAAGAGCGATCCCGATGAGATTAAAGACCGGTTAAAGATGAGTAAAAAGACGTTCAAAAAAGCCATCGGGTTGCTGTATCGTGAAAATATCATCGATATCCGGGAAGATGGCATTTACCTTTCCGATGGCTCCTCCGATTAATGGACAGATTCAAACCGTGATCTTTAAACTCTGGCAAGTGTCCGAAGCATCTCTATTTCTTCCGGCCAGCGCTCGGTATTCGGGGTCTCCAGGATCATCGGAATGTCACTCAGACATCGATGCTGCATGATCATTTTAAATCCATCCAGCCCTATCTTTCCCTCCCCGATATTTTCATGCCGGTCGACCCGGCTGCCCAGCTCCCTTTTTGAGTCGTTGAGATGTATCCCTTTCAGGTATTCACGTCCTACGGTCTTGTCGAATTTTTCAAAGGTGTGCCGGAAGCCCTCTTCCGTTGACAAGTCGTAGCCGGCGGCGTAGGCATGGCAGGTATCGATGCATACACCTACCCGGCTCTTGTCTTCCACCCCCTCGATAATGGCTGCCAAATGCTCAAAATAAAACCCCGTATTGGTGCCCTGTCCCGCCGTCGTTTCAATGACAGCAGTCACACCTTCCGTCTGATCCAAAGTCCAATTTATCGATTCGGCATTGCGATTCAGGCACTCATCCACGCTGATCTTATTGAGATGGCTGCCCGGGTGAAAGTTGAGCATGGTGATTCCCAGCTGTTCGCACCGCTGCATCTCATCGAGAAAGGCATTGCGAGATTTTTGCAGCTTGTCCCGCTCCGGATGACCAAGATTAATCAGGTAGCTGTCATGGGGCATCACCTGATCCATGGAATAGCCATATTTTTCGCAGTTTCTTTTGAACCCGTCGATATTTTCCGGGGTTAGTGGTGGTCCCTCCCATCGCAGTTGATTCTTCGTGAAGAGGGCAAAGGCCGTCGCTCCGATTTCATGGGCCCGCCCCGGGGCATTTTCCACGCCGCCGGCCGCACTTACATGCGCTCCGATATACTTCATAGGCATCAGGTAATCTTAATTCGAGTTAGCCCCAAAGGTAGTCATTAAGGCACTAAAATACGAAAAGATCACACAGTATCGGGATATCCCAGCACTTCGGAATGAATCGCGCTCTCAGTCAACATTTCAAAGATCGAATCCTCCAAACCACATTTACGTCCATGCACCCAAAATGAATCCCATGACCGTAAAAGTTACGGTCCAATACCCTCCATTGATGAAAATATACTTCCACGACTTTCCTTCATATAAGCTGTTTACTGCCAGCGCAAAAAATATCCAGCCGAATCCGGTTAAAAATCCATAAAAAGCCCCCGCCCCGGCCGTCACCTGTTCTGCGGCTTCCGCTGATCCGGTTAAAAACATCGCCAGGTTAAAGGCCATGATAAGTTCAAAGAGAAAAGCCAGGCCAAATATTTTAGCCTTATTTCCTTTTTCGACATCTTCCTCTGTCATTCCTACGGCCGAAAGCCATGCCTGTCCGAACAGCGGGCCGTACCACAATCCCCCCACTATAAAAGCCGAAATCGTTGCTGCGACGACGGCCAGAAAATTGATATTTGCCATATCCATAATACAATCCCTCTACTTTTATTGAATGAAATGATATATCCCCAGTTCAATTACTTCTAAAAAATCAATTAAATCAAGAGATTTTTCATGGAAACGGGAGGTAAGCGTATTGCGCTCAAGAAATTTACGATTATCCGAGATTGTGATTGGAGATAATAGGGTAAAAAAAAGACCCATTTCTTTAATTCGGTTGTAAGCTGATTTTAACCAAAGAAGGAACAGGTTAGGGGAACTTCTCAGGATTCCTTACCTTTTTATATTCAGGGGATCCCCCACGCATCCCGGATCATCGGGTGCGGTCATAGACGGTCACTTGGATATCGTACGGTGCCGAAGTACCGTTGGGACGGAAATATAAGCCCTCCCTGCTGCCAGTGCTTCGGCGAACAAGCCGTCTGACGTTTTTTGTAAAGATTTCTCTGCTATAATTGAATAATTAAAAAATAACCTGCTAATCCCATCCAGCATATGGATAGTTCCTTTCACTCACGGGATGTCCCGGAGGTTGTCCCCATCGATGAAGTAGCTGTCAACCAGCGCGTGGCGCGCCTCAACAGCCGCAGTATCAAGAAAGAATCTAAAGTCAGGGCCCTTGAAATGGCCCTGAGCATGATTGACCTGACGACGCTTGAAGGAAGCGATACCCCGGGAAAAGTCATCCAACTGTGTCACAAAGCCAAAGAGCCCCACGCCGATATGCCTGATCTGCCCGCGGTTGCAGCGGTGTGTGTCTATCCGAACATGGTGAGGGTAGTGGAAAAAGCGCTTCGGGGCACCGATATACATGTGGCCGGCGTAGCGACCGCCTTTCCCAGCGGCACTGCCACCCTCGATGCTAAAATCGAAGAAACAAAGCAGGTCGTAGGGGACGGAGCCGATGAGGTGGATATGGTCATCTCCCGCGGGGAGTTTCTCAAGGGAAATTATCCTTATGTTTTTGATGAAATAGCAGCGGTCAAAGAAGCGGCCGGCGAGGCGCACCTGAAAGTGATACTGGAAACCGGCGAACTGCAGACCTTTGAGAATGTTCGACGAGCAAGTGACCTCGCCATGCAGGCGGGTGCGGATTTTATCAAGACCTCTACCGGAAAAGTGAAACCGGCGGCCACCCAGCCTGTAACGCTGGTCATGCTGGAGGCGATACGTGATTTTTACTATAAAACCGGTCGCATGGTGGGCATAAAACCGGCGGGGGGCATCCGCAAAGCCAAACAGGCTATCCAATATCTTGTGCTGGTTAATGAAACACTGGGCGCCGACTGGCTGACGCCCGATTACTTTCGCTTTGGGGCCAGCTCTCTCGCGAATGACTTGCTTTTGCAAATCGTCAAACAGAAAACCGGCGTATACCAGAGCAGCAATTATTTTAGCAATGACTGAGGGACGAGAGAAAGATTAATAGGCTAAGGCATTTCGTATTCCTGTCCGTTGTCCCCGGCAAAAAGATTTCAAACCAAATTATTATCCTGAATTCGCACTAACACCAACTTCTCGTAACAATGGCTGACGAACAACAAACGGTCGATGAGGCAAAACAAAAAGAAGAACCCTATAAACCTTCTGCTCCCACTTCCAAACTTAACTTTGACGGTCCGTGGAAATATGACGAAGCTCCGCAAAGTACCGGTGCAGTGGAAATAAAGGACCAATATGAACTTTTTATCGGGGGGACGTTTCGGGAGCCCGAAAAGGGACGGTATATGACTTCGATCAACCCTGCTACCGAAGAACCATTGGCATCCATAGCCGAAGCTACCCAGCAGGATGTAGTTGAAGCCGTACGGGCCGCACGTAAAGCCTTTGAAAAAAGATGGTCGGTCCTCGAGGCGTCGGAGCGGGGCAAATATATATTCCGGCTGGCCCGGATGATCCAGGAACGGTCACGGGAGTTTGCCATCATTGAATCGATGGACGGGGGAAAGCCCATCCGGGAATCCCGGGATGTGGATATTCCGCTCGCAGCCGCCCACTTTTTCTATTATGCCGGCTGGGCCGATAAGCTGGAATATGCTTTCCCGGGCAGAAAAGCGGAACCACTGGGGGTGGCGGGACAAATTATCCCCTGGAATTTCCCCCTGCTGATGCTGGCCTGGAAGGTGGCCCCCGCTCTTGCCACGGGAAATACGGTCGTACTAAAGCCGGCCGAAACCACCTCCCTGACGGCACTCAAATTTGCGGAGCTCTGCCGGGATGCGGGCCTGCCGGAAGGGGTCGTCAATATTGTCACCGGGGCGGGACAAACGGGTTCGCTGATCGTAAATCACGAGGATGTTGATAAAATTGCTTTTACCGGCTCGACCAAAGTCGGCAAAGTTATCATGGAATCGCTGGCGGGGACGGACAAAAAATATACCCTTGAACTGGGGGGCAAGGGACCGAATATCATCTTCGAGGATGCCCCGCTCGACCAGGCGGTAGAGGGCATGATCAACGCGATCTTCTTTAACCAGGGACACGTTTGCTGTGCGGGCTCGCGTTTGCTGGTCCAGGAGGGCATTGCCGACCGGGTTGTCCGAAAACTTCGCGACCGCATGGAAACGCTTATCGTGGGCGATCCGCTGGATAAGAATACGGATATCGGAGCGATCAATTCCGAGCAGCAATACAACAAAATCAACGAATACCTGGAACTGGGCGTTCAGGAAGGGGCAGAACTGTACCAGAGTTCATGCGACCTCCCCGAAAAAGGCTATTACTGTCGCCCTACCCTCTTCACCAATGTCGGCCAGGCGAACCGCATTGTACGGGAAGAGATATTTGGCCCCGTTCTGACCATCCAGACGTTCCGAACGGCCGACGAGGGCATTGAGAAAGCAAACAACACCCCCTACGGCCTGGCCGGCGGCGTGTGGACCGACAAGGGATCGAAGATATTTAAAGTCGGCAGCAAGATCCGCAACGGCGTGGTATGGGCAAACACGTATAACCAGTTTGACCCTACCTCTCCCTTCGGCGGATACAAGGAAAGCGGCAAGGGCCGCGAAGGCGGATTACATGGCCTCTACCCCTATGTGAAACTCAACCCCCAGTGAACCCGGTTCAGCTGGCAGCATTGCCAATTCTACCATGTAAAAAGTGGTCCAGAAACTAATTCTACCGTATCCAGTACCCAAAAAAAGCATACTCATGTCAGATCGCATTGAAGTTCAAAAAACATATAAAACCTATATTGACGGCACGTTCCTGCGAACGGAATCCGGGCGTTACTACAAAGTATATGACGGCAACGGGGACATTCGGGCCAATGCCTGCCAGTGTTCGCGCAAGGACGTCCGTGACGCCGTAACCGCAGCCCGCAGCGCTTTTGAAGGATGGAGCAACCGAACGGCCTTCAACCGGGGGCAAATTCTCTACCGTGTTGCGGAAATGCTCGAAACCCGTAAAGCACAGTTTGCAGAAGAGCTTGAAACCGTCGGATACAAAGCCAAAGATGCCCGGTCTGAAGTCGAAGCTTCCATTGACCGCCTTATCTATTACGCGGGCTGGTCTGACAAGTACCAGCAGGTTTTCGGAAGCATCAACCCGGTAGCCAGCTCTCACTTTAATTTTTCCCTGCCCGAGCCCACAGGCGTGGTTACGATCTGGGCTCCGGAGGAGCAGCCGTTATTGGGACTTGTTTCGGTCGTTGCGCCCGTGATGGTCGGCGGAAATACCTGCGTCGTGCTCTCTTCGGAAAAATATCCGCTCAGCGCCATCAGTTTTGCCGAAGTACTTCACTCTTCTGACGTTCCGGCCGGGGCGGTGAATATTTTGACCGGTTTTCGCAAAGAACTGCTCAAACACATGACCTCGCATATGGATGTCAATGCATTCTTTTACACGGATCCTGATATCGATCGGGAACAGCGGAAACAAATTGATGAGTATGGCGCTTTAAACCTCAAGCATATCATACGAAAATCAGTCGATAATTGGGAAGATAAAGAATCAAAATCTCCCTATTTTATTACTGATTTTCAGGAAATCAAAACCACCTGGCATCCCGTTGGATTCTAACTTCTGAAGAACTTATCCCATACATTAATACTTTCACTACTTTTAATGGCATTCATCTTCAGTGCCTGCTCTGCTGCCCGCGAATTAACGGAAGGAGGACCGGCTGACCCCGAATCTACGGATGAAGTGCTTGCAACAGAAGAGGCAAGAGCCCTGCAGCAACTACTGGATGAAACCAGAAGTACGCTCGCAGACGTGGAGGAATCGGACCAGTTGGAGGTGCCGTCCCACTTTGCTCAGGAAGCTTCTTCAAATTCAGCTGTCAGTGGTAATCCTTACCAGGGATTCCGGATTCAGCTTATCTCTACCCGCAGTGTAGAGGAAGCCGATACCTTGTCAAACCAGTTTCTGGAATGGATTGAGTCGGAAGCCCTGGGATACCGTCCCGAGGCATACGTTTTTTTTAAACAACCATATTACAGAGTACATGTAGGGGATTTCCAAAGCAAAGCCCGTGCCGCTGACTTCACAAAACTTGTCAAGCAAAAATATCCCGATGCCTGGGTCGTTCCCGATCGTATCGTACCCGCAAACGTTCCGCCCGAGGATGTAACCTTCTCAACCGAAGAAGATACTACTGAGACGCTGGAAAAGTTGGAAAGTGAAAACTGAACGCTCGTCCAAGACCGGGTCGGGGCGTAAAGGGTACTTCCCTTTCGTGCGGAACGGCCCCAAGCGTTACAGAATACACGAATTCTGAAAGGTGTAGATTACAGTTCAGGTAGGTAGAAAGCTGCATGCTACACATTAAAGCGAAAGAGCATGACATCCCCGTCCTGAACGATATAGTCTTTGCCTTCCTGGCGCATCTCACCGGCATTTTTTACCGCCTTTTCAGACCCGAGCTCCTTGTATGTTTCGTAGCTGACCGTTTCGGCACGAATAAAGCCACGCTCAAAATCACTGTGAATAACACCCGCGGCTTCCGGTGCCGTAGCCCCTTCTCTGACGGTCCACGCACGCGTTTCCTTGGGACCCACGGTAAAATAGGTAATAAGACCTAACTCTTTATAAGCTGCGCGAATCAACCGTTCCAGCCCGGCACTTTCGACTCCCAATTCTTCCAGAAACATCTGCTTCTCACTTTCGTCAAGCTGGGCTATCTCCTCTTCTATCTTGGCACAAAACGTGACCACTTCATCGTCAAATCGACCTGCAAGGTCCCGCACTTCCTCCACCCATTCATTACCGCCGTCCAGGTCCTCCTCAGACACGTTACAGGCATATAAGACCGGTTTATCGGAAAGCAGGGAAAGCTCGCGATACGCCTTTTGTTTTTCTTCATCGGCTTCAAATGTTCGCGCCGCATTCCCGTTTTCCAAATGTTCCCTCAGCTCCTGAACAGTCTCCAGCTTTTGAATAACTTTCTTCTCCCCGCTCTTGGCCTCTTTTTTAAGACTTTCGACTCTCTTCTCTACCGTCTCAAGATCCTTTAGGATAAGCTCATCTTCAATGATATGAACATCTCTTGTCGGATTCACGCCGCCTTCCACATGGACGACATTTTCATCATCAAAGCAGCGGACGACATGCACAATGAGGTCGACTTCCCTGATGTGGGAAAGAAAAGCGTTTCCCTTGCCTTTTCCCTCGGATGCTCCTTTTACCAGACCGGCAATATCCACAAACTCAACGCTGGTGGGCAATTTCTCTTTGGAGCCCACAATCTCAAACAGCGTGTCAAGGCGCTCGTCGGGCACCGGCACCACCCCCACGTTGGGATCAATAGTACAAAAAGGAAAATTCGCGGCATCGGCGCCTGCATCACTTAAGGCGTTAAAAAGCGTAGATTTACCAACATTGGGTAATCCGACAATTCCACATCGTAAGCTCATGTATATAAGTTAGTTATAAATATTAGTTAAAATTAACATTAATCCAGGCGGGGTTGTACAATAAACTCTTCTTCCGGTAATGTAACCGCGGTAAGTTTCCGGTAGCCGCTGCGGTCATAGACACACCCCGTATCGATGCCGATCATCTTAGACTTTCTTATGGGATGAGGCCGGGGCGTGTGCCCGAATACAACGGTCTTTTCCCACGGTTTTTCAATAGCTTTCAGGTGAGATCGTATCCACAGAAAATCCTGCATCTCGTTTTTGTCTTTCAGGGACTCTTCTATGGTCTTGGCCGGAGAAATGCCCGCATGCACAAAAAAGTAATCTTCTGTGTCGTAATATAGTATTGTCTCTTTATAGAATTGCATATGCTCCTTGGGAAACTCAACCTGCTGACCGTCATGGTCGTACGAGTGGATCGTCGAGCGTCCCCCGTTCATCAGCCAAAGCTGCCGGTCTCCACCCTCCACAGCATCCAGCATCATTTGCTCGTGATTGCCGCGCAGGAAGATACAATCTACTTTTTCCCGGAATTCAAGCAAAAAATCAACCACTCCCCGGGAATCCGGCCCCCGGTCGATATAGTCCCCCACAAAGACGAATGTACGTTTATAAAAAGGATTTAACTGCCCTATAAGCGCCTTCATGGTTGCAGCGCACCCATGGATATCTCCAATTGCTATATATTTTTCTTTGCTCACACTTTCAAATCTCTTTTGATTCAGAGAGAGGTTTCGATAAGACCCCTGCCCTTTTTCCGGATCCGCCCATCCTGCTTGAGCTGTCCTAATGCAGAGTCAAGGATTCCGTTCACAAAATTGCCTGATTTTTTGGTAGAAAACTTCTTGGCGATTTCGATTGCTTCATTCATGGTCACCTTCGTCGGAATCTGTTCAAAGTATAAAAATTCGGCAATAGCCAGGCGAAGGATCTGCAGATCAATGGTATTCAGCCGGTCAATGCTCCAATTGTTGATATGCGTTTGAATAACCTCATCCACAGCCTCCTGATTGTTAACTACTTTTAAAAACAACCGTTCTGCAAACTTGAAGGTATCTGTGTCGCTAAGCTTAGGTTTTAAAACGGACTGAATGATTTGAGTCCATTGCCCTTTGCCTATTTCATTGGCATACAGTGCCTGCAGTACTGCCTTTCGTGCTTCTCTTCGCTGAGCCATATTTATTTTTGTCGAATATTTTATAGAGCCTCAAAAATACAAAACCTGCTCTACAGCTGAAAGGAAAAAGAATGAAAAGAGCACCTTTGCTAATCTTTAAAATAGTTGCTCTGCAGGCTTGCTATATAACGGCAAAGATCACTATATTAGACGCGCTTGGGTAATTAGCTCAGTTGGTTTAGAGCACCAGCTCGACAAGCTGGGGGTCGCAGGTTCGAATCCTGCATTACCCACTCCCTGAAGGCCTTTAATTAGCGTTAAAGGCCTTTTTTATTGTAAATAATTACATATTTTTAGTTCCACGATTGTTCCATTGTAAGTGAGTTCCATTGGAGTTCCACGCAAATTCCATCAAATCTTGGTGACTTTATGGTCCATCTCTCCTGCGGAATTTGGCTTAATATGTTCTTCAGTCTCTATCATAAAAGTTCATGCTTGGTATGCTCTATATATCAGTTATCAATATTACCGATCAATTCCAATGAAGCGTTAATCAAGACTTGCTCTGCAGCCGGAGCAAATGGGCTTCCGTTGGCCACATAGCCTCCCTCGAGGTATTCGGCGGCGGTCGGAATATAGCCGCGCCCCCCGCTCATTGAAAATATAAACGTATTGTCATAGGGTGACTGGTTTTTGACAGCCAACCCGATTTCAGAATATACCTCATTGGGAAAGGCCACAAATACGGCATCTCCAATACGAAACGATTGCACTGGCATTTGAATGGGGTCGGGATCCTCGGGAAGTTCCTCAATCGCTTTGGCTCTCCGTACGGCCTGCTCGGCAAGCCATAGCTCCACTTTATACTGATCGAATGTACGGGGACCAATTTGGTTTTCGGTGTCCAGTTGACCTTGGTTGCCGAGGTCACGAGCCTTAACCTTCCAGTTCTTTGCCTCTTTTGCAGTAGTGGGATAGGCGGCAACGAGGTTTTTCATCTTTTCAAGGTTGGCACGGGCTTCCTCTTGCCATTGGAGGGCTTCCTCATGGGTATACGGATATGTTGTACGCCGGGGAAAATTAATGCGGTCATTGGTAGTTTTTACAACCATATCCCCCGAGGTGTCGATGGAGGGGAGAATCTCAAGCACTGCATCCGACAGGATATGTCCTTTACTTTTGGCATATTCGAAAGAGCGGGCTCCATACATGTAGGCACCAACTGCTGAAAGCTCTGCTGTATAGCCGGTATTAATATCTCCCGAAGCGCCCTGAAATAATCCGACAACTACCTCATTACCAATATCATCTTTGATTCCCTGGCTGGAAAAATGGGGCCAGTCTTCCGACAGCTGTAGATTGTGCAGGTTGAGAGTAGCAGGATGAGCTCCGTAATTGTAAAATACTCCCATCAGCTCATCAGAAGCATTTTCAATTTTAATTATACCTACTTCCGGGTCAGGATGAACTCCTCCATGCCCCAAAGCGGCCCGTTTTTTTCCCAATCCGATAATCTCGGTCGTCCCAACGCCTATTTTGCCGGGCACCCGATTATTCCAGGCTTGAACAGCACTTTGGATGGATCTTTTTACTAAATGTTGAACATAACCTTCGTTTCGGTCGCTCAGAGACGGCCCTGAATGGGTATGGGTGGCAGAAATAAGGATATTATCAGAGGGAATTTGTGTTTGTTCGACGATGCCTTCCCGAATATCGTCCTGTATAGATTCAGAAATACCGATGACCGAAACGCTCAACATGGCGACGGTATTCCCCTCTTTCCCTTCTACAACCATAGAGCGGGTATGCAGATCATCATGGACACCGGTGGATGTGTTTCCCCCCCGGTCGAATCCACTCATATAAATACCGGACGGATCCTCGGGGGTGATCGTCGTTTCTCCGACTCCGACCTTGATAGTCGGTGATTCGCCACAGTTCACTGCAACAATGCTGATTATAATGAAGCTAAGAATTGTAGCAATATTATTTGTCTTCATAATAGATTTTATTTTTGTAGGCTGATACAAAAACCACCCTGTCAGCCGGGTCTTTTGTACTTTTAACTTTATCTCCCGTCTCCCTGCTGTACCGGTACACTACATTCCGAATGGAATTCAACCCGGATTTCTTCTCATAGGAAACTTTAACCGCTTGTTCCCCCTCTTCCAGCTTCCGGACTGCCCGGAGGATGGCTGTGTCTTTCGAACGTTTTGGTTAACTATCCCTATCTCTCCCCCGAGATTAAATCAATATCCATTCATATACATCAGTTAGGTCTTGGAGCTGAAAGCAATGTTAAAATCGCCGTTGTCCTCAGCATAAATAGTAAGTTTGTCCATAATGGCATCTATATTCAGGGGACCATAAATGTGAGGATATTTTTCTCCGGTTTGTCCGTCGAGGTCATATTTCACATCAGCGCTGAGGGTTGAAATATCTATAATAAGCAACACTATTTCATCCTTATCGGGAAAAAGCCGGTTTGCGGTGGCCTCAATCTGTGAGCCTTTGGAACAATGTATAAATCCTTGGCTATCAAGAGATTCAGGCTGATATTTATTATTTACTTTATGAGCCTGAAAGTATTCTTCTGTGGTAACATGAAAAATTAAATCGTCTCGCATAACTATTTTTTAAAACATTTAATGGTCTATTTCCCAGCCCCCACGGCCTGGAAGAGCAATTATATTTGAAAAAAGGGATAAATATTCTCCTAACCTTTCTGTTGAAACAGTTTCCTCAAACCGTTTTTATAAAATCACATGCTATATGGACCAGTGCATCTCCTTTATACACAACCGGTGCATTATTTATACCGACAATACGCCCTTTCTCCGGACTCTTGACTTCGGCCCACAGCTCTCCGTAAGGATCGCTGATATATCCCAACAGCTGGTCTTTATCCACATGCTCGCCCAGTTTCGCTTTATGCTGGAAAAGTCCGCCATATTCAGCTCGGATCCACGGAGAGGCCTCATAGATCTCTGTATCCTGACCTTCCTGGGGCTCCGATATCATACCGAGGTATGCCATAAGTCGCAGTGTGCCGTCAATGCCTTCCTGGATGGCAATTTCATCAAACCGCAACGTCTCGCCCCCCTCGAAAACCAAAATGGGCGTCCCCTCATCCTGGGCCGCTTTGCGAAATGTATTCTCAAGTACGGAAGAATCGACAATGATAGGGGGAGAAAAAGCCTTGGCTATTTCGCGGTTGGCTTCCAAGGCCCATTCACAACGAATTTGAGGATAATTAGCCCGGGCGTCCCCGCCGGTATGGAAATCAACTCCACAATCGACATGCGGAAGAATCTGTTTCACCAATGTATAAGCCATCAGGCTGGCCAGCGATCCGGATTTTGAACCCGGGAAGCTGCGGTTGATATCTTTTCCATCGGGCAAACCGCGAATATTCTGGATGAAGCCGTAGGTATTCACCAAGGGGATCACAATGACCGTTCCCTTTTCGGGTATTAACAGGTCGTTATGAATCATCCGGCGTAAAATTTCGATTCCATTGATTTCATCGCCATGCAGTCCGCCCGTAAGCAACAATACCGGTCCCTCCTCTTCCGCCCTGTACAGGTGGATGGGAAGATCAATACTGGTATGGGTAGGGAGGCGGGCAACATTGAGTTCAATTTTTTTCTCTTCGCCCCGGCCAATGCGATAACCGTTAATTTCTATGATATCAGACATTCCTGGATAGTTGATGCGTTAAGAACGAGGGCTGTTTATGCTGCATTTGATAAACTCCACTATTTCACCTGCAATATTTTTTCCGGTGGCCGCCTCGATACCCTGAAGCCCCGGCGAAGAGTTAACTTCAAGAGCCAGGGGACCTCGCCTGGACTGTAATAAATCCACGCCGGCTACGGAAACCCCCATTGCTTCTGCGGCAATTAGTGCCGTCTTTCGCTCTTCAGCACTCAACTCTATGAGAGTCCCGGAACCGCCGCGGTGCAGGTTTGACCGGAACTCTCCTTCCTTTCCTTTTCTTTTCATCGCGCCCACTACCTTTCCATCCACCACAAAAGCCCGGATATCCTCGCCTTTGGCTTCCTCTATATATTCCTGGACAATAACGCGCGTTTCCATGCTGTGAAAAGCCTGGATGATTGACTCCGCTGCCTGGTATGTGGGCGCCAGTATGACTCCTACTCCCTGAGTCCCCTCCAGAAGCTTCACGATAAGGGGAGGTCCGCCCACCAGCTCTATAATCTTACGAACTTCTGTCGAATCGTTGGTAAAAACCGTTTTGGGCATACCTACACCCGAGCGGGCCAATATCTGCAAACTGCGCAACTTATCGCGGGAGCGGACCAGCGCCTGTGATTCAACCGTAGAGAACACCTTCATCATTTCAAACTGCCGGACAACCGCAGAGCCATAAAAAGTCACCGAAGAACCGATGCGTGGAATTACCGCATCGACCCCCGTGACTTTAGTCCCCCTGTAGAGTATACAGGGGTTGTCCTGTTCGCTGATGATATCACATTTCAGGTGATCCAGGACCGTAGCGATATGCCCGTCATCCTCGATAGCTTCCACCAGCCTGGAAGTGGAATATAGTTTAGCGTTTCGTGACAAAACAACAATGTGCATGTAGTGTGGAGCCTATGTACTTTTCGAAGTCTTTACAAAACCGTTCTTTTGGCCAATGTCGGCGTTTTCAGTCGGTTGAAATGCTCACATATAAGCTATATGCTTCGATTCCAACCTCCCTGTGGCCTTGACCTTCCCCGATGCTTCGGGACTGGTTTTTCAAAGACTACTTTTCATTTTTTTGTTAAATATTTTTTAGAAGGATCTACCATAAAATGCCCGCTGATCAATTTACGCCCGATCAACACGGGGTAGCGCATTTCCGATCGATTCGTCAACGACAATTCCGCTTGCAGCTCCCGGTCCAGAATGCGAATGACGGTTTTAATAATAAATCTCTTTTCGGTCGTCCCATTAGAGCTTTTAATGGTCTTTGTTGCGTAAACCGGCAGCTTAAACAGCTTGTCGTTATATATTTCGTGGGATGGATCCAGCAGGTTAAACCGAACATAAGGCTTGCCATCCTTGTCGAAAGATTCAATACGATGGCAGTGCAAGCTTGAAGTATACGCGCCCGTATCTATTTTGGCATCAATATTAGCGATTTCCCATTCCGGAAAGTCGATGGACTCGAGCCTTCCTATAGTGGCTAACCTTCTTTTATCTCTGCTCATAGCTATGTTAAAATCAATAAATAAGCGGTCTTAAGTATACAAGTTATTCTGCTTTCAATCATCTGCAGGATGAACTTTTCTTTTGACTGAAAATAACGTAAAAGTAAAAATCCCCGGCACGTTTAAAGTGCCGGGGATTTCAGGACTTGCAGGGGTACGACTATAATTATTTCTGAGAAAC
>NZ_JBEPWZ010000043.1:0-16816 GCF_041642155.1 Fodinibius sp. | reverse complement strand
CCCGATTGATCGAAAAAATCATCAAACATATAGTAGTATTTAACTTGTCCCGCCGGCAGCATCGCTGGTTGCGGTCAGACGTTGCCTGCAATCCATATAATCTTATTACCCCTACATCTACATCAGTAGATCCGTGTAATGAAATATTTCGATAGCGATGACCCCCAGGATCCCCACCATCAGGATGTAATAGAGCGTAGGAATTATGGTCAATCGCATCACATCCCCCTCCTTCCCCAGGTAGCCTACGGTTGCCGATGCCGCAACCACATTATGAATGGCGATCATATTTCCCGCCGCGGCCCCGACGGCGCCCAATGCAACCATCAGACTCGTGGGCATCGCCAGGTTTTCAGCAATTCCAAACTGAAATAAGCTGAACATGAGATTGCTGATGGTATTACTTCCGGCGATAAATGCCCCGAGAGCCCCGATAGCGGAGGCGAAAAGGGGATATATCCGTCCCACATTCGTAGCCACCCAATCGGCCATAACGATGGGCATACTTTCCAGCCCGAGTTCATTCATTCCCGAGTTGATATAGATGCGAACCATAGGTATGGTAAAAACCAACACGAACCCGGCCCCGAGAAGCATATTCGTACTTTCCGAAAATGCCGATTTCACCTCCGTAAGATTCATCCTGTGGATAAAAACGGCAAAGAGACCAGCCAAAAGCAGGATCGTCCCCGGCAGGTACAGGGGGGTGCTGGAGGCCGAAATAGCCGTACCGATAATCTGTTCCCATTCTATGGCTACATTTGACAGGGCGTTTTTCAGAGGAAGCTGAGGCAGGCGACTTGCCACCAGCAGCAGGGCCATCAGTACGTACGGCAGCCAGGCCCTGGTCAGGGAAAGGTCAGGGCTACGGCTTTCTTGCCGGGTGTCTACCTTCATGGTGCCCATCCAGTGGGATGGCCACTTTTCGGGGGACATAAACTGCCAGCTTTTCTCAGGGATGAGGAAGCCGCGGTTAGCTGCATACATTACAACAGGCAATCCCACAAGCGATCCCAGAAGAGAAGGAAATTCCGGTCCCAGGAAAACCCCGGTTAATGCGTAAGGTACCGTAAATGCCAATCCACCAAAAAGGGCAAAGGGGAAAATCGAGAGTCCTTCTTTCCATGATTTGTTTTTCCCAAAAAAGCGGGTCATCATCACCGCCATAAAGGTGGGCATCAGAGTCCCCGTAACCGCGTGTAACAAAGCGGCATGGGAGGTCACGACTGAAAGGTAATCCATGATTGAGGCATCGGCCATTGCCAGCTGAGATTCCAGCTCGGGACTTTGCAATCCTGCTTGAACCCCGATAAGGATGGGCGTGCCTACCGCTCCGAAGGTTACGGCAGTACTCTGAACCATCAATCCCAGCATCACCGCGGCCAGGGCGGGATATCCCAGCGCCAGCAGCAGCGGCGCCACGATAGCGGCTGGTGTTCCGAATCCCGCCGCCCCCTCCAGGAACGACCCGAACAGCCAGGCGATAATGATGACCTGTACCCGGCGGTCCGGACTGATCTCCGCAAAGCTCTCCCGGATGACCCCTATGCCCCCCGAATACTTCAGCAGGTTAAGCAGCAGGATAGCTCCAAAAATAATATAGAGGATATCGAAAGTGATAAACAGTCCTTCGATCGTCGATGCTATAATATGCAGGGCCGAAAAATCCCAGACAAAAAAAGCAATTACAATGGTGATGGCCAACACAACCGGCATCGCTATTTTGGCCGGCCAGCGTAATCCCACCAACAGAATTCCGGCCAGCAGAATCGGCAGGAAGGCTAATAAGGCTAAGAGCGGTAGTGACATGACTACCTATAATAATTTATTGTATTTTCACCTTCTGGCGGTACAGGTGGGTTAACTAATATCGGTTCGGCATAATCATCCTTCATCTCATAAGGTAACATATATAACCTATCTCCCCTTGAGTTAGTAAAATATATCCGTGAAATGGAATTCTCTTTGGAATTGGCATCAGCCCAAACAGCAAAAAAAGGATCAACAGGATTATGAGGCCGGCGTACATACCCATGATTAAACGGACTCTCACGTGTTACCTGTCGCTTCAGTTGCCACCAATCATTTTCAGGATTTCCCGGGTCGGTGGTTTCGAATACCCCAATTTCTCCCCCGTTAAAACCGGACTGCGGTCCGGGCAGAGCTGGTGCAATCAGGCTCCACCGGTCCTCGTGTATATAAAATGCACCTTCATCATAGGCATGGTCTGAAACCGTCACATACTGATCCACCCATTCCTCACCCGTCCAGCGGGTAACCTTCCAGGCCCGGGGAGCATTGTAAAGTACAGGTGCGGCTCCAAAAGCAGTGATATGCAAAATCACAGGATGGCCATTTTTGTCAAACAGCAGTTGGTTGGGGTAGGCGTTTTTACCCTGGGCTTCATAGTCATGGATCAAAGCTGCGTTGTAGCGGTTATCCAGCGGTGTTTCTACCGGAGTACCGTCGGCCGTTGTCCAGGTTTTCCCAAAGTCGGTGGTCTGCAAATAGTACAGATTGGTACGCCGATCAACATTGCCGTCGGGGTGATAATTAAAAGCCGTTCCGATGGTATCACCACGCACCCGGCTTACCTGGTAATGTCCGCCGAAACCTGCCAGTTTCTGAAGCTCATCAGCCGGCTCGGGGCTCCAGTCCTTGCCATCGCTGTTAGTCTCCCAATACAACTCCCGCCCGCTGGTGTAGAGCGTCAGCAGATGGAAGAAACCCTTTTCGGGTACTTGCCAGATCTGTGAATAAGTCTGCTCTCGCTCGATGATTTGTTCGAAAGATTCAATTGAATAAGGTTCGTTGCTACGGTAAATCTGACCTGGTCTATGGCGTCCCCTTCCGGCGATAAACACCCAAATATATCCCTCGCTGTCGATGGTAATACTGGGGTTATCGTGTGGATCATCCACCCCCCGTTGATCCCGTACAACAGTGGGTTTGGGCACGAGGTGTTTATCATGATCATAGTAAGAAATCATAGCCAACAGGTAGCGATTTTGGGGACCTGTATCGCCGCCGTACACAAAGAATGTCTTGTTTACCTCCGGAGCGTGGATTGCCATTGGTGCCACTGTATGGGGCCATGCAAACGAAAGAGGTCCGGAGTATTTAAAATCCTGTGATCCATAGCTGGGAGAATGGGGGCGGTCCTCCATCGGCGGATGGCGCCACCAGATGCCTCGGTAGCCATCGAACTTTTGGTTATCAAGTATTTCATTTGGGGTTTTAGAATCTTGAAGATCTGTTGAATCTTGGGCAGAGGCACTAAAACCACACATCCATCCAACAATTAAAGACAATATGATTTTTTTTATCATTCTGCTACAATTGATTATTAGTTAACTGTTTATTTAGATAGTCCGCTCTAAAAAAACAGCTGTACACTGAATCAGATCTATTTGTACTCCTGTCAATGAGATTCTTCAAAATAAAAACTATAAAACAATTCATTTTAATGGTACAGGTTTTTCTATCTCTTGCCGCATTATTTCAGGCAGCTGGAATACCATTCCCTCTTTGTTGCTGAAGTACAAATTGGATTTTGAGGGTTGCCGCCCGTGCCCGTCCGCCCAGATTCCGTAAAATTCCGGATGAGCCGATACCGGTCTTCTCACATAGGTATGGTTAAAGTTGCTTCCGCCGGTAAGTTCTTTGACCTTCCGCCAGGATTGCCCCTGATCACGGCTCTCCCACATTGCCACTTCACCTCCGGGGTTATAGGGCTGAGGACCAGTCTCCGTAGGAGCGATAATACGCCAGATGCCGTCATCTTCGATATACAGGGAACCCATGTCATAGTTATTATCCGAAGTCGTAATATCGTTAATTACCCAATCTTCGCCTGTCCAGCGTGCCGTATGCCAAGTCCGCGGATCGTTTTGAGGGCCTGCCTCATACCCTTTGGAGGTTACGTAGAGAATAATCGGCCGGTTATCTTGATCGTAGTTGATATCTTTCATGTATACGTTCAGATCCTTGCTTTCATAGTCATGGACCAAAGCGGGGTTTTCAATTTCAGTGAGCGGTAGCTCAAGAGGACTGCCATCGGCAGCCTGCCAGCTTTCTCCAAAATCACGGGTTTCCACGTAATACAGGTTCGTCCGCCAGTTCAACCCTCTTTTTTCTTCGGTATCAGGATGAAAATTAAAAGCCGATCCAGCTACGTCATCTCCCATAGAACTGATCTGATAATGTCCTTTTTTTATGGCTGCAATGCGCTTCCACTCCGACCAGCTTTCCCCGTCGGAACTGGTCATGAAACAGATGGTGCGATCAGCCGGATACCCATAGCGCGTGAAAAAGGTGACAAATCCCTGCTCGGGCAGATACCAGCTTTGCACATATGAAAAATTGTCCATAGGAACCCGCTCTCCATCCTCCAGCTTGGTGGCTCCGACTTTTTCAAACTCGTCGATGTCATAGGGACGTTTACTTCTGCTGATATAGGAGGGACGTGAGGTGCCGTGGGAAGTGGAAAGAATATAAATGTATCCATCATCATCAATATTCAACACCGGATTATCATGGGCGTCGGTGGTTTTTTTGTCAAGCACGATTGTTGGGCGAGCCACCTCCCCGGTCTCGTGGTCGTAGTATGAGACCATGTGCAACAACGTAGAATTCTCCTCATCAGTCCCCCCGTACGTAAAAAAGGTTTTGTCCACCTCCTCCCGGTAAATGGCAAACGGATTATGTTTGGCTGTATAGGTCGCAAGACCTCCACTATACTTATACTTGTACTTATTGTCCAGGGGCTGATTCATATACCAGATGCCCCGGTAGCCGTCAGCTTTTTCGTTTATTACTTCTCCTTCGCTGTAGCGAAGATCCTGATGTACGTCATCACTGTTTTCTTCATCGGAAGATGAACATTGAAACAACAATAGAGTAAGGGCGAAGAGCAGATAAAGGCTGGAGTTATTCACAGTTATGCTTTTAGATGGTTAAATTATAATTGTTTTAAAAATGGATAACATTCCGTGAGAGCACAATTTGCGGGATGATATTTCAAACAAAAACATTTAAATAGGTAGCTAGGACTCAGCCCACCAAACCGGTATTTCGTATATAGTGATATCATTAATATCGGAGGGCGTATTCGGATTTCTATTTACTTCTGAAGGGGGATAGGCTAACCTGAGAGGTAATCCTCTGGGGTCGTTCATTTCAAGGATAGCTGTTCGCCTGATGTCATTATACGCTTCCAACGACTGGAACATCCAGAAAGAGATATACTTTTGGCGGATAATGTGGTCCAGTTCCAGATCATTCTCACCCGGGAATACTCCTCCCTGGCTAACATAAGCGCTGATATCCGCCTGCGATACACCGGCCCTGCTTAGCGCCACTCTTACCGCTTCCTCATAGGCATTGCTTGCTTCCGATCTGTTACCCAAACGCAGTTGGGCTTCTGCTTCGATAAACTTCATTTCATCATAAGTAAGCATGGGTTGAGGTGCCTCATCATACAAGACGGTTTCATCGGAGGGCGCAGAATAAGTGGAATGAGTCAGATCGGATTCTGCTTGCCCCGGAGGTGCCCCTATATATTCACCATCAATTTGGGTAAACCACAGTTCCGCCCTGGGGTCCGTGAATCCAGGCTCAGTAAAGCCATTCAAAACCTCAAGAATGGTTTCACTTACAGCATAACCGTCTTCCACCTTTTGCCATTCTGCCCAGGGATTGTCATTGGTCGAACCCGAAAGATATCCGTCAAAAATGAAGTTTTCATTCTCTGAAACAAAAGCATTGTCCAGTGCATCCAGTGCATCTTCTGCAGATTCCTGTGGATTTATATTGCTCAGGCGATTATATAAGCGGGCTTTCAGAGCGTAGGCGGTTTTCTTCCACATTCCCGTATCACCCTTAAATATCAAATCGGTGTTTTCGGGGTTGCCCAGCGTGCCTCTGTCCAAATCGGCAATTGCTTCGTCAAGATAATCCTGCAGAAAGGTATAAATCTCCTGCTGGCTATCGAAGGCTGGTGACCGGTTTTCACTGCCCTGCAGTGCCTCAGTGTGGGGCATATCGTCGAAAAAATCGGTGCCTACACTGAGCGTATAGGCGTAGAGGATCTTTGCGATACCCACTTCTACATAATGTCCTTCTTGTCTACCTCCTTCCGAGCCTAATTCAATAATCTCTTTGGCGTCTTTTAAAGTATAATAGACACTATTCCAGACATTGCTGTTAACATCGAACGGCTGTCTCTCATTTATATGTACATTTGCCGCATGTTCGACAAAAAGGGATGCGTATTCTCCCGCTCCATTTCCTGCCACACCATGTATGGTACTAATGGTAGTCTGTGGCAATAGCAGGGAAATCGTCACCTCTGTAGGTGAATTTGGATTTTCATTAATGCTATCCATCGTGGTTTCATCGCATGATACAATAAACGAGCACATGAGTAGACTAAGTGCTAAATACTTCGTCCAGTCTATATTTTTCATGACAATCTTTTTTTGGTTAATCTTTTCAATTTGTTTTCCTATAAATCAATCTGAATTCCTCCTCCAAAACCTTTAGTCTGCGGATAACTGTTATATGACTCAGTAGCGCTGTTATTAAACATTTCTGGATCAAAATGCGGTACAGCGGCCTCTGTC
This sequence comes from Fodinibius sp., assembly GCF_041642155.1. Taxonomy (NCBI): domain Bacteria; kingdom Pseudomonadati; phylum Balneolota; class Balneolia; order Balneolales; family Balneolaceae; genus Fodinibius; species Fodinibius sp. The sequence goes on along the minus strand of NZ_JBEPWZ010000043.1, from coordinate 10,193 downwards.
CACAGATTTCTGCCGACTAAATACACCGTAGCAGACCTCATACCAAATTTATCCAGAAAGGAATTAGGCAAATTGTATGAGAGCTTGATTTCCCGTAACCTTACATAGGTAGCATCAAAGACATTTGATTCATTAATGGGGTCCTGATTGCTCTGCCAGAATCTTTGCCCCCGCTGTATGGTGATATCATTATCTCCTTCTACTACTAATTCTCCATCCTGATAGTATCCTTTTTTACCCGGGTGTATATAATCTTCCTCTCTGTTTTCTGTTTCTATATTTACTCCATACAACCTTCCGAGTCTATTTTGACCAGAGGAAAACTGTCCCCCCCGACGCCAATCTACCTGGGCAGATAAAGTGAAGTTGTTATAGGAAAACCTGTTTATGAATCCAACCTCGAAATCTGGTTGTGCTGTCCCCAATATCACTTCATTAGGCGCCCGTAATGGCATTCCATAGGTAGGATTGGGATCACCACTGGGTAAAAATTCTCTTCCATCAACTACTATTTCACCACTTCCGGGATCCCTTGCATATCCCGTACCTCTTAAAGATGGGTATTCTTCGCCTTCGATTGCAACTTGAGTTGTTCTGAATCCTCCAAGCTCAAGTTCCTCGATCCCTTCTGCCAATTCTTCAACTTTATTGACATACGTGGTGAAGTTCGTTGTAAAGTCCCAGTTAATATGCGTTGTTTCTACCGGATTTACATTCATAACTATCTCATGTCCCCGAACACTCATTTCCCCGGCATTTCTTAACTCACTGCTATAGCCGGTGGATACAGCGATGGGAACCCGGTATATTTGACCATCTGCCCTGGAATCATAGAAGGTGTAATCCAGTCCTAGTCTTCCTTCAAAAAACCGTAAATCCGCTCCGACTTCAACGGTTGTTGTATTCTCGGTCCTTAAATCAGAAGAGTTTAACGCACCACTTTTAGAGAAAGCATTTAATCCTTCATAAGGCCAGGAAAATCCTCCAGTAGCGCCTCCCGCATTAAATATCGTCTGAGAGGAATGTACAGGCCCAGCTTGTCCTACTTCTGCCACACTCGCCCTCAACTTTCCGAAGTTCAGTAAGTTTTCAGGAATATCCATAAGATCCGTGAATACAATACCCGTTCCTATCGAAGGATAGAAGAACGATCTGTTCCCGCTCGGCATATTGGATACTATATCGTTCCTTCCTGTGGCATTCACATAGATCGCATTTTGCCAAGAAAATTCCAGGTTGCCGTAAAAACCAACTACACGTCTCCGGGTAAGGCTCTCACCGGTGCTTTGAGATGCTGCATTTGATATGTGGTGAAATCCTCCGATTACAAAGTCATTACCCGAGCCTGTGATATTTGTAGTACGTATATCATAAAATTCACTACCTGCGGTAAATTCCGTATTGAAATTCTCGCTAATATTCCGGTTCAGGGTAACCATCAGGTTTGAATTTATTTGCCGGTGTTTCTGCATGTAATTACTTAGTGACCCTCCACTCGGCGGATCAGTTCGGCCTGGTCCTGAACCAAGTTCAAGCACTGACTTGATATTAGTGGAATATTCGTCTATTCCGAGACGGTAATTTATAGAAAGCCAGTCAATAGGCTCATAATTAAAATTCACGTTACCTAAAATCCTCGAAGTATTGTTATCTCTATTATTATACCTGGTCATCCAAAAAAGATTGTCGTGTGATCCCCTAAAGTTAATTTGTTTGTACTGATTCCCTGATTCATGTATGGGCTTTCCGGCAAGATCATAAGAAACAGGTACGGCAAAAGCAGCCCACCAGTTAGAACCACTCCCTGTGGGCTGTTCATCCACCTGAGTATTAATATAATTTATTGAGGTACTTACACTGAAGTTGTCAAGCAGGTCATAATTTCCAGCAAGTTTCACATTCATGCGTTGCAAACCTGTAGTTCTAATGATACCCTCCTGATCTGTGTATCCCAGGCTAATGGCATAATTACCTTTTTCAAGAGCGTTGGAAATACTCAAATTTGAATTTGAAATTCCTCCTGTTTGAAAAAACGCTTTATCATTATCATAAACAGCCGCTACTTCTTCTTCACCAAGTTGATTGGTATACGTACCGATGGTGTCTATCCTCGGTCCCCAGGAATGAGCAGAATATGGATTAAATTCTCCATTCTCTCCCTGCATATAAGTGGTTTGGGTTTCAGGAAGCATAGAAATCTCTTCAATACTGTAATTGCTTTCAAAACTAATTAACGGTCCGGCATCCGGAGCTCCTTCTCCCATTTTAGTCTGAATAACAATAGCACCATTTGATGCTCTTAGTCCATAGAGTGCCGATGCAGTAGGCCCTTTTAACACATTCAAGGACTCGATATCACTGGGGTTAATATCAATAGCTCTTGAACCACCTGAAACGGGAAGTCCATCGATTACATATAGCGGCTCATTCCCCCCCAATAAAGAACGGGAACCCCTGATAGTAATATCATGGCTGCTTCCAGGTGCGCCCGAAGTTTGTCTGATGGTAACACCTGCAATCTTTCCCTGCAGGCTATTTACAACATTAGAATTACCAACTGACTCAAGATCTTCACCTCCGACATCCTGACTGGAGTAACTTATTTGCCGAGTCTCTCTTTCAATCCCAAATGCTGTTACGACAAGTTCATCACCCGTCACTGCCTGTGACTGCAGCAGAACATCAATCTCAGTTCTTCCATTAATAGGCATCTCCTGAGTCTGATAACCCACAAAAGAAAATATCAGCGTATCTTGTAGCGACTCTACTGTTAACTCAAATGAGCCATCACTATCCGTGGAAGTACCGGTTGTCGTTCCTTTGACCATTACATTTACCCCCGGCAGTGTCTCTCCCGACTGGGCATCCGTTACTTCTCCCGTGATTGTCTCTTGAACTACCTCTTCCAAATCCAGCTCATTTTTATCGTAGATAATAAAATTCTTCGAATTTACCTGTTCAAAGGTCATATTAAGCGGCGTCAGCATTTCTTCCAGTTCTGAAGCCAAACTATCAGAAAGGGAATTCTGTCTGGATACATATTTGTTACGCACTTGTTGGGGGCGAAAAAGGATATTTACGTCAAATTTTTCTTCAATCTTATCCAGCGATTCTTCTAACGTAACTTGCATTTCGTCGCCTTTAACAAGCATTTGTATGTCATTCTGTGCAAAATCTTTTTTTACCTGTCCACCTATTAGCGTAACCGGCAAAAAGCAGATCATTAGCAGGATGATACCTATCGCATTCTTTTTCATAATCTGTATTCCCTCCATATTTTTCATTTTATTTAACCCCATAAATTCTGTGAAAATTTTAATGGCTAATTTTTCAATCTGTAATAAGTATCTGCTCTTCCTGTCGATCTATATCGACGTCAAGCAACCGGGACAACGAAGCCAGCAACACCGGCAAATTATCGTTTGATACAGACCCTGAAACCAGCATTTCTCCAAGTTCAGACGAAGCAATACGCACCTCCAGTCCATAAATCGTTTCAATGTCATTGGCAATCTCATACAGCGGGGTCCTTTCAAACACCAACTGATCCTCGGTCCATGATGTATATAACGATGGATTTATGGTCTTCACGTCAATCCGGTTTCGATGGCTGTCGAAACGGACCATCTCACCTGGTTTCATGATATGCGAAATGGATTTAGACTGGCTGGAATCTGTCTTTTCAATTTCTACTTCTCCATCTTCCAACACCACTTCTGTCTGCTTCTTACGCGTGTTAACATTGAATTTCGTACCCAATACCCGGACATCTCCATCCTTTGTATGCACCGTAAACTGACGGCGATCTGCTCCGGTTTTGTGGATGATGTCAAAATAGGCTTCCCCCTCTAACCATACCTGAAGCTCATCGCCGGCATGACGTTGGGGGTACCTCAGCCGGGAATCGGCATTTAAAATAATTTTTGACCCGTCTGTTAGCTGCAGGGCCCGTTTCTCCCCGAATTCTGTCTCGCTTACAACCCATTCAATATTGTTTTCCGTTTTATCAGGCTTGGATTGGGGAAGCCCGGCATATATCCCCCAGCCCGTCACGATTGCCAACACCAGGACGGCAGCCACGCGCATCCCGTAATACGCATGATGGCTTTTGCAACGAGAAAATCGCTCAGTTGGCACTCGGGAAGTCTCATATTGGCTGATGGTTTTCTCCAGTTCAGCCAGCTCGTTTTTCACATAAGGTACATCAAACGGGTCATAATAAATAGACTGGTGCAGCTTTTTCGCTTCCTGGACCATCATCTCGCGGGCGGGATCTTCGGCCATCCACTGTTCCCAATACATCTGCTCTTTCTCAGTTGCTGAGTGGGATATCCAGCGGACAAACGAATCATCTGCCAGTAAATCTTCGATATTTGAATATTGAGCCACTACGTATTCCTGAAAATTATTTTTTTTGCAATTTCTCACCCATCCTCACCAGTATAGACTTGACCAAACAACGGTTGTACCAGTTTTTCTTAAAAAAATTTGGGGATGCCTGTCAATTGATAGGATAATTTGACAATATTCCGGATAAAAGAAATAATATTTCAGACTAAATGGGATACTACCCGAAATACCCCCATAATGGGATTGGAGGCTTTATGCCAAAGAATTTTCCCGGGGAAAAGATGCAGCATAGCTATCCCGGCGGCTTACCTTAGAAGGGAATAAAAAATGCTATTGATCGAGTGAAATCACCTCTCCCAATTCCTCCCGTATATTGCGGAGGGCTCGGGTCAGGTGATTACGGACGGTTTGGTAATTGATCCCCAAGACCTCGGATATTTCCCGGTTCGAAAGACCGTGATCGTACCGCAGCAAAAGGATCTCGTTCTGTCGGGATGACAACGCCTGGCAAACCTGTTTGATTCGGCTGTTTAGCTGCTCATAACGTTCAAGGCCGAAAATTTTCTCTTCAATGTTTGGTACGGCATTTAACTGGATCTCGATAAACTTATAATTGCGTTCCGACCGCGCTTTTTCCTGGCGCAATTTCTGCAACAGAATTCTCCGGAGCGAAGATAAAAGATAAGCTTTCACGGATTCGGCCTGATTCAACGTTTGACGGTACTTCCATAGTTTAAAAAAAAGCACCTGTATGGAATCACGAACCATCTCTTCCCGGGCAGAGGTTAATCGCATGCCATAGTTATACAGCCTTTGATAATATTTATCAAATAACTGAGATACAGCTTGCTTTTGTCCGTCCTGAAGCCCCTGCCATAATTCCCGGTCCATGCTGTATCTTTCTTCCTTATCGAACGTGTTTAACATTTAGCATTTATATTGATCCGACTTTATCCCGATTTTTTATAACATTAACCAAATCAATATGAAAAGCAAATATTTTTGTGAATTTTTGAAAAATTAAAAATTAATTTTCTATAACATTTAACTATTCATGCAAAAATATCACCCAATCTTCCTTGACTAAAATAGTTATCCGTCAAGCCTCCAAAGGCCCTTTCGACAGGCTTCGCATTACGCAATATACACCATTTGACATTTTTCGATTTCAACTTTCCATCACCAAAATGGATACCATTATACCGTCTAATCCGGCGGGTCGGTCGGAACCGGGTAGTCAGCCAGGGGCTTGGCGTCCCACCAAACTCTGGTGGCGTTATTATCGGGCCCGTCCAACAGGCCTATGGCATTTTCTGTTGCCTCTTGGTTGTTAGAATACTCGGCAGACACAAATTAGTCTTCAGATTAACCAGGTCTCGAAGACATCCGTGTTTTGGGATTCCCTGACGGCACAACTACAGGAAAGATACTTCCAATGTATCATCCTGGGAGGACACCACTAAGCTGAAAGCACCTTCATCAGTCCAAAAGAAATCTCACCCCTATTTCACGGTAACACTTTGTCCGGCATACTCCCCGTCGGGCAACTCGACCTCGATCACCGAATACCCTTCCTCTTCATTCCAGGTTACTTTTGCCCGCTTGTTATCGCCGTCCTCGAACCGGGCTGTCACCTGCAGGCGAAATGAATCCTGTTGCCGGCCGGGATCAGAAACAGTGATCTCTTTCACGCGTCCTCCGGACGTTTTAACCATAACCATGCCGGGATGATCGACGGACAGTCTGACGCCTTCGGCTATTTGGATTTCTCCCGCCTCGTAAAAGACCACCTGGCTGATATTGAGTTCCCCGTGCCGCACCGCCTGAATCCTTGAAGTATTGGTTAATATATTAACGGCGGACCGTTCCCTGTACTCTTCCACCTCAGCGGCTTCGATCCCGGGGACCACAATATACGCATAACCGACCTGCCCCGGAGCAACCCCGTGATCAAGCCAAAGCGTAAAGACATCCTTCTGCACCTCCCCTAACCTCTTCGCCCAAATCTGGTTGTTAATGTCGTACCACGAACCGCTGCGCCGGCTGTTTTCCAGATACAACTCCACCGGCTCCGGAAAGAGGTAAGCTGTTTTATCGTGATGCACCCAATCTATTTCCCTCAGAGCGTGCGTCCCCCGCGGATGTACCTCTTCACCGCTCTCGCCCCCTGATCCTGAAACAACCTTCCCCTTTAACAAACTCTGGTTCAGCGTGGTAGCAACCGGATGTTCCGAATCAGAGGTAATGCCAGCGCCTATACTGACAATTTCATCATCAAAAAAGAACCAGGATTTACGAGCCGAAAGCGGATCGATGGGACTCTCAAAGTCAAAGGCCGCGGCTCCATACAGGCCGTCGGTTACGCCACCCACGAAGGCGGTCAGTCCCGCCTGCTGCACTTCCCCGGGATCCGGCAGCGAGGGTTTCTGAAGCACCGTAGTCCCCGGAACCTTCTGCCAGTCCCACACCGGGAAAATATGGGTATACTCGTCCCCCGTTCGGGTGATAAAGGTGTATCCATCACCCAGGTGGTGGTTTTTCAATCCTTCCCCGTTATAGGGGACTTCCATATTGTGGTTGCGCAAGGAATACATGCGTACGGAGGCAAAATAATCGGGACGCTGGTGGCTGTAATACTCCGTATGCCAGAAAAACCGGCTGCTCCGCAGCCCGGGCTCCTCCTCGCCTCTGCGGATCCGGGCAATAGTCTCCAGCTCGTTCTCCCGGTAGGAAGTCACCCGCAGCAACTTTTCGGGCACTTCCGCGCTGTAGGGTGTGAGTGCTCCCCTTCTCGTAATCCCCCTGTTTTTAGCGCCCGGATCGGGATAACGACCGTAGGCCATCGCCTTGCAAATGCCGTCGAGGTAAAAGTCTACCATAAGTTCGATAGCCCTGTCCGGGAAACGGAAGGAGGTGCCCCTCACCTTCTCCGCCCAGTCAACGAAGTAGCCTGCAAACCCTTGTCCGTACGTCAAGGTGGAAGTTACCCGATCATGCCGGTGATGAAAACTAAAGTCGGTTTGAAGGCCCCGCATATCCGAGGTATCTCCCCGTTTAACGGCAAAACCAATTTCCCCGGCAATCGCGTTTAATGCTTCATCAAGTATATTGTGGTCTCTTTTAAATATGCCGTGCTTGCCCAGGATACCTGCAATTTTTATCAGGTCTCCCCCGGGACGCGCCCCCCAGGCATCCAGGTTGGCGCGTCCGACGATGGGGTCCGCTTTTCGCTTCTGTTCATCGGAGAGCTCCTCGTCCATGATCAGCAAAAGGTTCCCGATCCGCTCCGGCGTCCCTATTTGATTCCACCACCAGTTTTCACAGATAAAATCATGCTTCAGCCAGAAATCGAGGGAGGAATGGACAGCTTCTTTAACTTCCGGATCGCCGTGATAAGCCGATCCCGGCTTTTTATACGCTCTTCCCAGTTCAACCATGTTGCTCAAATGCCGGCTGTGTTCAAAAGCTGTTCTGGACGTATCTTTATAATTGATATCGGGCCAGCTCCCATCCCCCCGGATCGAAGCGACCAGATCCCGGATCTCCTCCTCGTTTACCTCCGGAGCCAGTAGCTCACCAGTGAATCGATCCCTGAGCACCTCCATATCTGACGGTTGTTCCCCGGCTGGACTCTGGGTAAAGGCCGGTTGTGAAACGATAAAAAGACAAAACAGCGATAGCATGAGTCTGCTAAACCATACATGTTTGTAACAGCATCTAATCTGCATATTATATATTATTATTGTATCTGGTTAACGTGGTTATCTTTTTATTTTACTATTAATACTAATACCCTAAATCAAAACGCCTAACCCGGATTCCCCGGGTAAAATTTTACACATATCTAATCATCAGCAAGAATCTCCAGTCTCGCCTCCCCACCATTAAGAAAAGGAACATAGACCTTCCAGCTCCCCCGGCCGGGGACGGATACGCTGACTTCAACCCCATCAGCATCCTGAAAAAGAACCTCGGCCTCTACTTTGGGAGCGGCTTCCCTGGAGGGATAGAGAAGCCATACAAAGGTGTCGTCCGATTCCACCCGGCGGCTGTAGATCGTCGCCGTATTGGGTTCGTATCTGTTGTATTCCCTGCTGTACCAGCCCTGTACTTCAGGCTCATCCCGGCCTTTAATAAGTTCTATATTCCCATTGGTTTTGCCAACAGGTATTACCTGCAGGTTTCCACGCGGGTGGTCGGATAACACGATGTCCTGCTCTTTTTCCCGAACCGATATCTCCGGGTGCCAGTGCCACAGTGTTTCAATGGTACGGGGACGATCGGTTGTTATGTGATCTGCAACAATCCAGAATGCTCCTCTCACATAAAACAGCGACCGGCTGTGCTCTGCTTCCCCCTCCAGATCATTAAAGTGGTCAAATGATGCAGATGCGTAATCAAAATCGTCAGTTATTTTCACCTTGTCGCTCGCAACCGGCTCGGTTGCCCGTTCCGGACCGGATCCCTGCCCCTTCCCGTCGATGAGAACGAGGTTATGGCTTGCGCTGCTTTTGGCATATTCCCGGAACCTGTCCGCCACCTTCCCGCGATAGGCAAACCTCCCGGCATCCACCAGCATATCGCGGCCAAATGCTGCAACGGAAAGGTGCAGTTTGTCGTTATGCTGATGACCGATTCCCCAGGGACCCATGTCAAAAAATGACCAGTGGGCATCCTCTTCGTAGCCGCTCCTGGATACCAGGTGCCCCGCCCAGGGAAAGAGGAAGGACGGTCCCCCCTCAGGCTCCATACCCATTTGACCGTTTGAAGCGATATATTCCCAATCCTGGCGCTGGTAGCGCGAGGCGGCCTCTTTAATACCTTTGCGGTTATCATCCAGATCAGAATCGTTGTTGAGAATCCCGTGTCCATCGGGACGCATCGTCGCAGCCAGGTAATGCCACATGTCTTCAAGCGTCTCGAGATAAGAATCAGGCAGGCTCACGTTTGCCGACTTGCAGATCTCTACAAACTGACTAAAATTTCTCAGTGCTACCTCGTGGTAATGCGAGGTAAGCTCGGCCTGAACCCCGTCGGGATAGACCTGCTCCTTCATACTGGCCGCCATCGTATCAATGGAATACGCAAGCCAGTCTGATGACTTCCCAAATTCGGGCCAGTACGCAGCTACGGTAGCCAGTCCCGAAATTTCCATGGTCAGCCAGTTTCCCTGCGCATGGAAATTCCGGAGATAGTGAGCATGTTCAGGCAAGCTGCTCAGGATAAGCAGCTGTGTAGCCGGGGAAAGATAACCGGTATCTATTAAATGAAAGAAGGCCGGCATCCAGTTTCTAACCCTTCCCGTCACTTCAAGCCCCCTCCACATGGCGGTTGAACTTTTGACTTCCGGATAAGGCCAACTGCTGATAATCCAGTCCTTGATATAGTGGTCGATATAGCGGGCATAGCGTGGGTTTCCGGTATTTTTCCAGGCCTCCAGCAGTGTACCGACCGTACTGTGCCGGTTGTGAAGCCAGGCATACTCCATGTCATCAGCGGGACCGGTATGCCCCCATTCCAGATGCCCCTCTTCCGTTCGTGGGACCCGGTCGGGTACTCCCTGGATCGTAATAATGTCGTTAACGATGGAATCTGCTGCGGGAACGGTCTTATCTGAAACCGGAGCCGCTTCGCCGGATACTATCTCCTTGCCCTTTGAACTCCTGTAGTATGCCAGCAACTCCTTGCCCGCCTTAAGGGTATTCCCGCTTTCATAGGCCTGGGTTACCTTCTCCAGTCCCTCCCTACCCAGGTCCAAATGATCGAACACCAGTTGTATTCTCTCCGGGTATAAAGCATGCAGGTCTTCAACCGAAGTCATCTCCTGCCACCTGAGGGAATCT
>NZ_JBEPWZ010000042.1:0-17121 GCF_041642155.1 Fodinibius sp. | reverse complement strand
TCTACGGTGGATTGCTGGCGCTGGCCCCGGAAGTGACGGCCCCGGCTCATAACCCGGCCGCGACGGACGTGAGCTGGTTCCCGCTGCTGTTTATTACCATTGCCTGCGGGGCGGTTTCGGGCTTCCACGGGCTGGTGGCCTCCGGGACCACCTCCAAGCAGATCGACAGCGAGCCGGACGCCCGGTTTGTGGGCTACCTCGGGGCGGTCGGCGAGGGCGCGCTGGCCGTTATTACCATCCTGGCGGTGGGCACCTACTTCGGCTCCGGCGGGGCCTTCGCGGAGACCTACTCCTCGTTCTCGGCGGCCGGGGCCAACGGGCTGGGAGCCTTTATCGAGGGGGCGGGCCAGCTGGCCACGGGGCTGTGGATCCCGGCCGAGGCGGCCCGCACGATCATTGCGGTGATCGTGGTCAGTTTCGCCGCCACCACCCTGGATTCCTCGGTGCGGTTGATGCGCTACATTATCGGGGAGCTCGGGGAGATCTACCGGGTACGGCCGCTGACCAACATCCACGTGGCCACCTCCATTGCGGTGTTTTCGAGCGCGGCGCTGGTGCTGGGCCCGGAAGGCCCGAGGGGGCTGGGGTCCGGGGGCTACCTGCTGTGGCCGCTGTTCGGGACCTCCAACCAGCTGCTGGCGGGCATCAGCCTGCTGCTGGTGACGATCTGGCTGCGGCGCCGGGGACGGCCGATCATCTATACGCTGGCGCCGATGGTGTTCCTGCTGGCCATGACCCTGTGGGCGATGACCGAGCAGGTGCTCTTTGAGTGGTCGGGCTACGGTGCGGGGGAGGCCAATATGCTGCTGTTTATCCTGGGGGCGGTCATCCTGGGTTTCACCCTCTGGATCCTGGTGGAGTCGGTGAGCCTGCTTCGTAAAAGCAATACGCAGGGTCATGTGACCAGGGAATAGCGAGACAAATTCCATTCCGCGCGTAGTGACCACATCCTCTTATGAAGATTCGCGTATATTCAAATGTACGGGTACCAAACTGAGCACCCCCTCTTGCTGGTCCGGGTTATCAAGCAGGTCTTTCATTTTTTCAACCGTTACGAGTCCCAGTTTTTCATAATCCGTGTGAATAGATGAAATAGTGGGACGATGGCGCCGGCAGATGGGTAAATCATCAAAGCTCACCAAGGCAAGGTCCTCCGGTACGCGGTATCCTTCAGTGAGTGCTTCCTCCAGGAAAGCATGTCCCATATTATCATTGCTTGCAAAAATGGCGCGCGGCTTTTGTTCTTCTTGTTCGAACTTTTCAAAAGCTTCAACACCCGATTGAAAATTAAAATTTCCATCGTAGCACCATAACAATTCCATTTTTTTATCCTGGGAAATATAGTCTTTAAACCCGTTGAATCGGTAACGGGCTTCGGTCTTTTGGAGGGGACCCCTGATGATACCACACTTTTTATACCCCTTTTTGTTAAAGTGTTCACCAGCCAGGAAGCCGCCGCTGTATCCATCGAAAGTAACGGTTGAAACAACCGGGTTTTCAATAAGTCCATTTGAGATGATGGGAAATTGATCGGGTAATTCTTTCTTGATTTGACGGTAATGATTTTTATTAAATTCCGGTGCAAAAAGAACTAATCCCTCGAACCGGCCATCTACCAGCCTTTGAATGGTTTCGAGAATCTCCTCAAAAGGTTTGTCCAGAAAGACGAAGGACATCTGGGCATTGTATTTGGCCGCGGCGACATTCATCCCGTAAAAAAGGGAAGAATAAAAAGATCCCCGGTGAAAGCCCGTTACAATAAAGAGTATGTTTAAGGTGTCAACAATCTTTTTCCCGTCAAGATTGTGATAAATAGGGTACTTAAGTTTTTTAGCGGTCCGGTAGATCTCCCGGCGTGCCTGTTTCCCTATTTTATCCGAGCCGTTTAGAACTCTGGATACCGTGGAGATGGAATAACCGGTTTCCTCAGCAATGTCTTTTAAAGTAACTTTCACAATATTGAAGGTCCAGTGTTACGGATTATTACAGTTGTATGTAATAAGCATTTCATTTTTATTTTTTTCAAATACTTTTCATTATCCAATAAAATAATTGCACTATTTTGCATAATCTGACCGGAATAAATTCGTTTACTTTTGATATTATTGGTATCTTAGCCCGTATTTTAGGACTTATGATGAGAAATACGGGTTTGTCCTGAATGGGTAATGAGATAAGATCTGTATTGCTTTAGCCTTGCAATAACGAGCAAAGGATGAGTGAGATAAACGAGGTAGAGTTGGTGTTCAATTTTCGAAAAACGATTACGGACTACAAAACAGAGCAGAGAGGGGCCTGGTTGCTCCGGGTTACAGGTGTGATCTTAATAGCGATCGTTTATTCGTGCACGCCAGAACCGTCTGAATCTGATATCGAAACGGATTCTGAAAAATACCGGGAAGCGGTAGCGGATTTTTATACCAGCTTATCTGCCATACAATCGGATCAGGCGCTGTTTGCCGTAGACAAGATGCAGGAGGTATCGGAACGGTATCCGGAAGAACCGGCTGTGTGGGGGAATCTGAGCGTTTTTGCCATGCGTCAGGGTAATTTTGAATTGGCAACTACCCGAATACGAAAAGCGATCGATCTCGCACCGGATCATGCGGAGATTCAGTTTTTAGCAGGGATATTAGAAAGTCGGAAAGGAAATATTCAACGTGCGCTGGAGTACCTGAAGAAAGCCGCCGAAACGGATTCTTCCGATCTTCGCGTCCAGTTTGCCCTTGTTGATGAGTTGGAGCGCCAGGACCCTGATGGCAATGCAGAAGAGATTACAGAACGGCTTGATCACATATTGGCGAAAGATCCCGGCAATCTAGCTGTGCTGTTAGAGGTGGTGCGTACCTCCGCGAAGTGGAATGATCAATCGTCGGTGAAAGAGGCCCTGGAACGTCTCGAAGAGCATTCGCGTGACTGGCCGGATCAGGTACAAAAGCAGTTCGAGGAGCAGAAGGCCGCTATACTGGAAAAAGACGGGGTCGAAAATATAACTTTTGAGCTGGCCTTCCTGAGGAATAACCTCAATCAGCTCCCCCGGTACCAGAGCGATTTACGAAAGGTTCAGCTTCCGGCAAATCAGGTGGGATTTTTAATCGACCGTTTTTTATGGTTGCCCAACCCAACCCACCAGGCTGCTTCCCGGGATGAGCAGTTATCTTTCAGTGTAACTAATAAGTCGTCCGGTGGAGTCGCCAATCTATTTAAGCCGGTCGGCTTTGCTGATGAGAAGACGGCGAGCACGATTATGGTCAATCCCGGTAAGACCGTGGTCAACGATTCGATCAATCTGGTCTTCCCGGGAAGGCAAAATGCAGAACCTTCTTCTCCGCATGGCGTGGCCACTGTCGACTATAACTATGACTTCCTCAACGACCTGGCATTGGCCGGCACTGCGGGTTTACGGTTTTATGAATTGCAGCATGATTCTACGTTTAGGGATGTTACGGATGAGCTGAGTCTGTCTGCCGAAGTGCTCAATGAAAGTTATTATGGGGTGTGGACGAGCGATATTGATCTTGACGGGGACCTGGATCTTGTCCTGGCTCCGCATGAAGGGTCTGTACAGGTCCTCAGGAATAATGGAAACCATAGTTTCGAAGTGCATTCTTATTTTGACGAGGCGGAAAATGTACGGAACTTCCTGTGGGCCGATTTTGACCAGGATGGTGATCCCGATGCCATGCTTCTGACGGAAGAGGGTGATATATATTACTACCGCAACGAGCGGTCCGGTGAATTTCAGCGGGATGACCGTTTACGGATGGATAAGCCGGTCTATGCGGTGGATTATGGAGACCTGAATGGGGATGGTTATTTCGAGCTGATAGGCTGGCAAGAGGGACAGATTACCAGTACCAGCTTTGTCGATTCCACCGGCGGGTGGCAAAGTCGCCGGCTGCTGGCCCTGACAGATACGATAAAATCGGAGGATTTGAACGCACAGCTCTATATAGCTGATCTGGATAATAACGGGACACTGGATGTGATGGTCACCGACGGCGGGACGACCTCTTATTGGTTGTCGAATGAGCAGATGGATATAGCCGGCAGTGCACGCCGTACGGAGCATATTCAACTTCACGGGGTAGCTGACATGGACGGCGACGCACGGCTGGATCTGTTTGGCGTGAACAGCGAAGGGAACCCGGTTATTTTGCGTAACAGCGGATCGAAAGGATATCAGGCGCGTATACTGCGTCCCCGCGCATCGGGAGAGCTGGGAGATCAGCGTATCAATTCTTTTGGCATCGGCGGTGAAATCGAAAGCCGGTCGGGCCTGCAGTATGCAAAGCGGGCAATCCGGGATCCCTGGGTTCATTTGGGGTTGGGAACGTATGAAGAGGCGGCTATGGTCCGTATTACCTGGCCAAACGGTTCAACGCAGGCCGAGTTCGCAGAGCTGGGATACGAGTCCAGGATTATGAATGAGCAAATCTTAAAGGGATCGTGTCCCTGGATCTTTGCCTATAACGGGGAAGAAATGGAGTTTGTGACCGACTTTTTATGGCGCACGGCACTGGGACTTCGCATCAATGCCCAGGGGAAGGCAAATGTGATTCACAGTGTCGACTGGGTAAAACTGGATGGCGACCAGCTGAAACCCCGCAATGGCTTTTACGATGTAAGAATTACCGCCGACCTGTGGGAGACCCACTTTTTTGATCATGTCTCGCTGATGGCCGTGGATCATCCCGAGGATACCGAGGTATTCGTTGACGAGCGTTTCGCACTGCCGGCACCCGGGCAGGAAGTATACGTCATGGACGACGTGCATCCTGTCAGGGCGGCTTCTGATTTCCGCGGAAATGAGATCACCGCTGCTGTCCAAGAACAGGACGGCAGCTATGTTGATGATCTGCCGCTGACGGCTTACCAGGGACTTGCCGAGGAACACTATATTGAAGTGGAACTGGACAGTGGGTTTTCGGAACCAGGTACCGAGTGGCTGATCGCTTCCGGGTGGATTTATCCCACCGATACTTCTGTCAATATTGCGATCAGTCAGAGCGAGCGGACGCCTCCGCACGGTATCCGCGTGGAAGTGCCCGACGGCGAGGGCGGGTGGAAGGTGGCCCGTGAGAATATAGGTTTTCCCGCCGGCAAAAATAAGACGGTGTTGGTAAACCTGGAAGGGATATTTGAACCCCGTACAGAAAGAAAAGTTCGTCTCTATACCAATATGGAAATTTACTGGGATCAGATGCGGCATGGGCTTCAGGCATCGGATATGAACATCAACACAACGGAGCTGGCTGCGGAAACCTCGGAATTGCGGTATCGCGGATTTTCGAAACTGGTGAACAAAGATCGGTTCAAGCCGACCAGGGCCGATTATCAGCAGATTGCCGGTACGAACCCCAAATGGCGGGACCTCACCGGCTACTACACGCGGTTTGGCGATGTTCGGGAGCTGACGAACGAGATTGACGACCGGTATGTTATTATGAATGCAGGAGATGAGCTCGTATTTCGTTTTCCCGCGCTGGATCCACCCGGGGAAGGATGGGAGCGCGACTTTGTACTCGTGGGCGATGGCTGGGTAAAAGACGGGGATTATAACACCGGACATTCTAAAACGGTCCTTCCGCTGCCATATCACGGGATGGAGGATTATTCCCAGAACCCCGGCTTCCTGTGGGAAGATCCCGTGTACCAGGAACATAAGCAGGATTGGGCGGAGTATCACACCCGGTATGTAACGCCCGAACATTATAATACGGCCCTGCAGTTTATCAAATGAAGAATATTTGTAACTTTATATGATATGGGGACCAACAACAATAATAAGAACATTTGGCTGATCGCCTTTTTTGTCGTGTTACTGGCTGCACCGTTCCTCATCTCAAACTATGAGAAGTGGAGCACTACTTCGGAAGCGGAGCCGGATCGGCAGAAAGCACTGGACCAGTATGGGTTCTACGTGGAAGATGTGACCCGGGAGTGGGGCATCGACTTTGTGCACCAAGCGCCTACGCTCGATGAAAAACTCAGTCATATTATGCCACAAATCGCATCCGTCGGCGCCTCTGTTTCGGTAGCGGATTTTAATAACGACGGCCTGCAGGATTTTTATGTCACCAACAGCGCACGGGGGACAAGCAACGCTCTATACAAAAATATGGGAGACGGTCAGTTTGAAAACGTAGCGGAAGAGCTGGGGGTCGGTTCGGTCAACAGCCGGGAAACCGGCGTCTCCATGAGTTCGGTCTGGGCGGATTATGATAATGACGGGTACGAAGATTTGCTGGTAGTGAAGTGGGGCAAGCCCCTTCTGTTCCACAACGATGACGGGGAGGGGTTCACTAAAGTGGATATACCCGAATTTCCGGACTGGATCAATTCAAATACCGCCGTTTGGTTTGACTATGATAACGATGGATTGCTGGATCTTTTTATGGGGGGCTATTTCAATGAACGTATTAATCTCTGGGAGCTGGAGTCGACGGAGATTATGCCTGAAAGTTTTGAGTATGCCCGGAACGGGGGACGGAAATTCCTGTTCCACAACCAAGGGGATGGCAACTTCGAAGAAGTAAGCGAAGCACTGGGACTGGTCAGCAGCCGGTGGGCGTATGCCGCCGCGTCGGCTGATATCAATGGTTCGGGGTATCCCGACCTGGTGATTGCCAATGACTATGGAGTGGACGAGCTGTTCTTAAACCGGGAGGGTGCGGGATTTGTGAGCGCGGGAACCCAGGCTGGCATGGGCTTTGCGCCCAAGAGCGGGATGAATGTTTCCTTCGGGGACGTGATGAACAGCGGGCGGCTTGCTATTTATGTTACGAATATTTCGGAACCGGGGGTACTTATTCAGGGCAATAATCTTTGGGTGCCCTCCTCGGAAGACAGCGGAAAAACAGCCTTTCAAAACTTAGCCGGCAGTTTCGGCGTTGAGCTTGGCGGATGGAGCTATGGAGCCCAGTTCGGGGATTTAAACCTGGATGGCTATCTCGACCTGTATGTAGCCAATGGGTACGTTTCAGCGGAAAAGGATACGGATTACTGGTACGATTTTTCCAAGGTTGCGGGAGGCAATAAAACGATTATTTCGAATGCGGAAAACTGGCCCGACATGGAAGGCAGAAGTCTGTCGGGATACCAGAAAAACAGAATTTGGCTGAATGACGGGGCCGGAAAATTCAGAGAGGTGGCCGATGCCGTCGGCGGTTCCCTGGAGCTGGACAGCCGTGCGGTATCGTTTGCAGATCTTAATAATGATGGAAACCTTGAAATACTGGTAGCCACCCAGAGGGGACCGCTGAAGGTCTATAGGACGGTAACAAGAGAGGATAAGAACTGGATCGGTTTCCGGCTCGAGGGTGCAGAAAGTAACCGCAGTGCCATCGGCGCGCGCGCGGAGGTCGTATGGGACGGGAAACGCCAGGTTCAGACAGTGCAGTCGGCCAGTGGATTCAGTGCTCAGAATCAGCGGCCGCTCCATTTTGGCCTTGGTGACGCAGACCAGGTGGATCGTGTTATCCTGGAATGGCCGTCCGGAACGACAGACACCCTGAAACATCCGGAGATTAACAAAACGCATACCGTTACCGAAACTTCATCAGCACAATCATGAACAGGATGGGGGCGATGACCGCTAAGCTGGGAGGATTAGGCTACAGCCATAAATTCACGCCTCCGTTATTGATTACCGGT
Source organism: Fodinibius sp. (assembly GCF_041642155.1). Lineage (NCBI taxonomy): Bacteria > Pseudomonadati > Balneolota > Balneolia > Balneolales > Balneolaceae > Fodinibius > Fodinibius sp. The sequence goes on along the minus strand of NZ_JBEPWZ010000042.1, from coordinate 9,465 downwards.
ATTCTGCTGGCAGCTCATCTTTCATTCGGTATCCTGGAAAGTTATCCCAAGCTTATCACGGCTATTGTGGCGAGCTTTGCCACGGAGCTGGCATTGCACCGGCTGATTGTCGGTACCTGGCGCGATCTTTCCAGTGCCTATATTTCGGGGATAAGCGTGGGGATCCTCATCCGCTCTCCACAGCTCTGGCCTTTTGCGTTATGTGCGGCCATTTCTATTGCTTCGAAGTACGTACTCCGGTTTAAAGACCGGCACATCTGGAATCCTTCCAACTTCGGGGTGGTGATGATGCTTCTGTTGGCCCCCCAGAGTGTGGCGGTGTTGAGTATCCAGTGGGGAAACAATATGTGGGCCATGCTCATCATTTGGATCGTCGGTTCGATCTCTATCTACCGGCTCCGCCGTTTTCATATCTGTGCCACCTATGTGATCTCTTTTCTCGCTTTTGCCCTTGTTCGAAGCTGGATTTCCGGCGACCCGTATCTTGCCGAGGTTGCCCCTATAACGGGACCGATGTACCAGCTGTTTACGTTTTTTATGATTACGGATCCCAAAACAACCGTTAAACGGAAATGGGGACAATATGTAGTGATAGTCCTGGTTGCCTTTGTGGAAATGATTTTACGCCTTAATGAAGCCGTGTATGCTCCTTTTTACGCCCTGTTTATTGTGGGTCCCCTTGCCATGATGCTGGAACTGTGGTGGGATGACCGGAACCATACAGAGGGAAAAAATGAAGAAGCGCATGTTTCCGATGCCACTGTTCCGTCCTGAACAAAAGTATCTTCCCGAGGTTGCCCCATTCGAGCTGGCTGATGCCGCTTTTTAGCGTAAAAACATTATCTGTATGTAATATTATTTGTTTTTAACCATAGAATCGTTGAAAAACCAGTCCCGAAGCATCGGGAAGTATCAAAGCCGGAGTTAATTCAAACCCGCAATATATGAGGCACAGGTGAGGATTTTGAATACGCGAAAATGCAGTTATTGACCAAAAACACGGTTTTGCAAAGGATTCATGTAAAGATCCAGGAGTTAAATTGTTAAATTAGGTTTACTTTATATTATAGATATTAATAGAGATATGATCTGTTCATTTGTTCGCAGGCTTTTTTATTTCAAAAAGTGGGTCTTGGCGCCTGGGATTGTTTTGCTGGCTTTGATGCTGCATAGCTGTTCCGGCGACCTGGACGGAGAATCCCGGGAAGAAGCTGTAGAGACGCTACCCATGAATTCCCTGTCGCTTAACAGCCTGGATGCTTTTCAATCAGCCGGAGAGAACTGGACGATTGCCGGTAATATTGAGAGTAACCGAAGGGAAGAGCATGACCTGCACGGCCTAGAGGGCCGGGGTATGCTGGTGAATCTTCCGACCGGGGAAGCTGAAGCTCCTCTTTTTACGGAATGGAACCACGGAGACCTTGAGCTGGAAGTTGATTTCCTGATGCCCAAAGGATCAGATTCGGGCCTCTTTCTGATGGGGAGGTATGAAGTTCAGCTTGTTGACAGCTGGGGCGCAGAAAATCCCGGCTATGACGGTCTCGGGGGTCTTTACCGGCCGTGGGAACAGGATGGGCCGGAGGGAGAGAAAGGATACAAAGGCCATGCTCCCCGCGTGAATGTCGCTAGGGCGCCGGGACTCTGGCAGCGGGCAAAGATTCTGTTTAAGGCGCCTGGGTTTAATGAACGGGGTGAAAAGGTTGCCAACGCTGAATTTGAACAGGTATGGATCAATGGCGTGCTGGTTCAGGAGGGGGTCGAGGTGGAGGGTCCGACCAGGGCGTCGCCGTTTGAGGATGAGCAGGCCGAGGGTCCGCTTATGATTCAGGGCGATCACGGTCCTGTTGCCATCCGCAACATCCGCTACAAAAAATATGATAAAGACTATATTGGCCTGCATGATCTCCAGTATTCCTACTACGAGGAATCGTTCGATCAGCTGCCGGATTTTGATACGCTCGAGGCCGCCGAATCGGGTACTGTGGATTCTCTTTCGGGCAGTGTGGTGGACCAAGACGACCGCTATGCCCTGCGTTATACCGGCACGCTCGTGGCGCCCAACAGTGGTACTTACCTGTTCAAGCTGCGGAACGCAGGGCAGGTACGATTGATGGTGGATGATAACATTATTGTTGAGCAGGAACGTTTTTACCGGATGCACGAGACAGTCTCCGAAACCGTAGAACTGGAAAGCGGTCGCCACGATTTTACGCTGGAGTATGTTGACCATCACAATGACTGGTATTGGGGACTGGCGCTTTTCGCGGAGGGACCGCAGCTTCGCTATCAAAAACTTCATGCCGCCTCTTCTGTCCCCGGAAGCGGGGATCCGCTTCCCGACCTGATGGTAGAAGCGGAAGATCGTGTGAAAGTACTTCGCTCGTTTGCCATGCATGACGGCACCAAGCGAACGCACGTGGTCAATGTGGGCGCCCCGGATAAGATCCACTACAACTACGACATGGGACAGGCGGCCCTGCTGCAGGCCTGGAACGGCTCCTTCCTGAACGCTAATGAAATGTGGATCAACCGGGGAGAGTCTCAGACCGCCCGTCCGGGGGGACCTGCTTTTTCGTTTGACGGCCGGCCGGTTGCCGCCAGGCTGCCCGACGCTACCGCGGAGTGGCCGGATTCCCTGTCCTGGGACCAGCTGAGGGTGGAAGGCTACAGGATTTCGGAAGATGGCCGGCCTGTTTTCCAGTACCTGCTGGATGGCATTCGCATAGAAGATCATTTTGAAGGGATTGCTGAGGAGGAAGATCGCCGGCTGGTACGCACCCTGCATGTTAAGGCGGACGAGCGAAAAGAAGATTTCTGGCTTCATCTCGCGTCCGGAGAAGAGATTATCCAGGATGAAGCGGGTGAATATGTTGTCGATGATCGGACCTTTTACCTCGACGTTATCGATGCGGGGGGAGGAAAACCCCGGATTGTTGAAACGGAAAAGGGACAGGATCTTCGCGTGCCATTGCTGGCCGAGTCACCGGCTACAACGGTTGAATACGCTATTATATGGTGAGTGCAAAATAACCCTTGCAAAACAATATCATATTGATTCCGAGCATTATGAGCGACATCTGGTTTAAAAAAATGACAGCAGTTATTACCTGGATGACTCTTTCAAAAGATTCTGTTATCAGAGGCCGTGCCGGCTGTCATCGCCACGCACCATTTCACGGCGAGATTACATACAATCTTCAATACATATTCCTGAAAGTTGCACAACATCATGAGTAAAACATCAAATTTTTTGGAAGCAGGTATCGTCCGGCGGGGAGAACCCTGCATGCCCGTTTATTTAGGTTTGAAGGGATTGTTGAGCCTGTTGTCCGTCATTCTTTTGTACCCGGTGGCAGGAGCGGCCCAGATGCACGTTCCTACAGAGCCGGACTATTACGAAATCGTGGATATACCGATACCAGAGGACATCGTACTTGAAGTCGGGGGAATGGATGTTCTGCCCGACGGGCGCCTGGCGGTGTGCACGCGGCGCGGGGAAGTCTGGATTATTGAATATTCTGCCGGGGAAAAAGGGAATCCTCCGGTGTATCATCTCTTTGCCGAGGGACTCCATGAGCCCCTGGGACTCACGTACCGAAATGATGCTCTTTACGTAACACAGCGTACCGAAATTACGCGCCTGACCGACACCGATGGGGACGGACGCGCCGACGAGTACAAAACCGTGTTTATCCGACCGGTTTCGGGGAACTATCACGAATATTTTTACGGACCGCTTTTTACGCCTTCCGGAGACATGCTGGTAACAGTAAACCTGGCCTGGATCGGACACGGGGCCAGTTTATCCGAATGGGACGGCTGGCTGCTCCGGGTTTCGCCCGGCGGGGAGGCCGAACCCCTGGTGAGTGGCCTGCGATCGCCGGCGGCATTTGCCTATAATACCAGCGGAGACTTGTTCTATGCCGAAAACCAGGGGGGATGGGTAGGTTCCGGTAATCTTACTCACCTGGAAAAGGGCGATTTTGCAGGAAATCCCGAAGGATTGCGGTGGTCCGACTTGCCCGACTCACCCCTCTCGCTGGCCCCGGAGGATATACCCGACAGTGGCAGGCCGATGCACGAAGTCGCCCTGGAGGTCCCGGAACTGAAAGTGCCGTCCGTATGGTTTCCCCACGGTGTGATGGGCATTTCCACCTCCGGCATACTTGCGGATACGACCGGCGGCGGATTCGGGCCGTTTGAGGGACAACTTTTTGTAGGCGACCAGGGGCAAAGCAAGGTGATGCGGGTCTTCCAGGAGAAGGTTGACGGGGAGTACCAGGGGGTGGCGTTCCCGTTCAGGGAGGGATTTGAGTCCGGCGTATTTAGGATGAAATGGGGACAGGACCACTCGATGCTTGTAGGCATGACCAGCCGGGGATGGGCCTCAACCGGAGAAGAGCTCTACGGACTGCAACAACTCGTTTGGAAAGGTAAGGTGCCCTTTGAGATTAAAGAGGTCTATGCCAGGCCCGATGGATTTGAGCTGACATTCACGAAGCCGGTCGAACAAAGTACGGCTCGTGATCCTGCTTCGTATGAGATCACCGGTTTTACCTATCACTATCATTCGACGTACGGCAGTGACATCCTCAATCGGGAAACAATCCCCGTGACCCATGTGGAAGTTGCCGAAGACGGGTTGTCGGCTCGCCTGGTGGTGGAGGGGCTGCGGGAGGGTTATATCCACGAAATAAAGGCGGGGGGAGTCAGACAGCAGGAAACAGCGTACCCGCTGTTACACGCCGTTGGCTATTATACGCTCAATAATATTCCGGAGGGCGATTCACTGGCTGTGGACGGGGTGGAAGAGACGACACATATGCCGGCCGCTTTACCCGAGAACGATAATCCATTTGCCGGGGAGGAGCACAAGCATCAGACGGAGATGCCTGGATCCTGGACAGAGGGTCCTGATGAAGTGATCACCATCGAGGCCACTTCGGACATGGAGTTTGATGTCACGGATTTTGAAGTGCAGGCGGGAAGCAAGGTGCGGCTCGTTCTGAACAATCCCACGGATCTGTTGCATAACCTCCTGGTGGTCAGGCCGGGTTCCCTTGAAACAGTTGCTCAAAACGCGCTGAATATGGGACTTGTGGGTCCCGAGAGAGGATATGTGCCTGCCACCGATAATGTACTGTTCTTTACAAGCCTGCTTGAAACCGGGGAATCGGAATCGATCTATTTTACCGCTCCCGGAGCGGCCGGTGAGTATCCCTATGTCTGTACCTTTCCCGGGCACTGGCAGACGATGCAGGGTATTATGACCGTAATCGAGTAGGAGAGAGAAATAATACCTGTCGGGAGCGTCTTGCCGGTATTTGTAAATGGAACAAATGAGGGAAAGTGAATGTATACAGGGATCATGTCCGACCACGGGCATTACTCATTAGCTATTAAAAGAGCCCTTTGGAAAACCAGTCCCGAAGCATCGGGAAATATCAAAGCGGGAGTGCATACAAAACCACAGCATGGAAGATATTTATATGAGGATTTTGAATTTGCAACAAACAGATAGTGGCCAAAAGAACGGTTTTGCAAAGGCCTTCAAAAGATAAAGATAAATAGAAACAGATGAGTCGTATACTAATGATTGAAATACGCCGGTATTCGATATCCAGTGGTTGTATTATCAGTATGTAAGATTCAGAATAAATAATCAGAATAGATACTTTTAATCCAATAACTTCGTACAGCGAGAGTTGTTATATCGGACGATAAACTTAACTTGACTTGAATAGTGGCTATGAAAGGAATTGTTTTAGCAGGTGGAAGTGGTACCAGGCTCTATCCCGTAACCAAGGCGATCTCCAAACAGCTTGCACCGGTATATGACAAGCCCATGATCTATTATCCCTTGTCGGTACTGATGCTGGCAGGTATTCGGGAGATATTGATTATTACGACACCCAAAGACCGGCAACACTTTAAACATTTGCTGGGTGATGGCTCTGACTGGGGTATCAGGCTTACCTACGAAGTGCAAGCCGAACCAAAGGGATTAGCCCAGGCCTTTACCATAGGAGAAGATTTTATAGACGGGGACAATGTGTGCCTTATTCTGGGTGATAATATTTTTTATGGACAGGGATTTCAGGCCAAGTTGGATAAGACGGTAAAGGATTTTTCGGGTGCCACGATTTTTGGCTATTGGGTGCATGATCCCGAACGGTTTGGGGTCGTAGAATTTGACGACGATTATAATGTGCTCTCCATTGAGGAAAAACCGGATAAGCCCAGGAGTAAGTATGCCGTGACCGGCCTCTATTTTTATGACAACCGGGTTGTGGATATAGCGAAGCAGCTGGAACCCTCCGGGCGGGGTGAACTGGAAATTACGGATGTCAACAAGCGGTATTTGGAATGGGGGGACCTGAACGTAGAATTGCTGGGACGCGGGTTTGCATGGCTTGATACCGGTACGCATGAGGCGATGAGCGAAGCTTCCCAGTTTATAGAAATAGTAGAAAAAAGACAGGGGTTGAAAATTGCCTGTCTCGAAGAGGTAGCATGGAGAAAAGGATGGATAACCGATGAGGAGGTTCTGTCCATGGGGAAGGAACTGGAGAAAAGCAGCTATGGCAGCTATGTTAAAAATATAATCAAAAGAAATGTTGAATAGTGGAAGCAATAACGCATTCAAAGAAAGAAAGCAGCCGTTTTAATAAAAAGTTTTACCGGTTAAAAACAGAAACGCTGGAGGTTCCCGGCCTGCAAGAGCAAATAACAGATGAGGGGGTTGATATTCTGGTATTACGCTTGCCCTCGTCGGGTATTGATAACCATCACAAACTATCAACGATGGGATTTCCCTACTTGCATGCCGATACACTCGTTTATTATAAAGCCAGGATCAGTGAGCTTGAAATAAATGAGATTCGAAATGATATTACCTTTATCAGGGTCAATAAAGATAACCGGCATGAGCTGGAAAATATGATACCGGTAATATTTGAAGGATATAAGAATCATTATTATTCAAATCCTTACCTTGAGCCGGCGAAAATAAATGCCGGGTATGTGGAATGGGCTGTTTCCTATATCGATAAAGAGAATAAGATCTCCTGGCTCGTCGAGAAGGAGGATAAGATAGTAGGATTTGCGACGTGTTCGTTTGACGACAAGGGCAGCGATTGCAGGTTTGTTCTTTTCGGCGTATTACCCGATTATGCAGGGCAGGGGATTTATTCTGATATGATCCGGTCGGCCCAGGAATATTTTAAAGAAAAGGGATATGTGAATGCATGGGCATCCACTCAGGTCCAGAATTATACCTCGCAAAAGGTATGGTCGCGGGAGGGATTTTTTGTGAATCACTCCTATGAAACCTATCACATTAATGCGATGCTGAGTTTTTCCTCGAGCGAAGTCCGAGATGTTACTTTTACGATAACGGAAGACGATTTAAAGAGGAACGGGAGTGACAGATACAAATCTCGTCACCTAAAGGAAGGTGTGAGAGAAACAGATTACGAAAACCGTATCGTACCGCCGGCCATTGTTGAAACGTATTTATCTGAATATCTTGAAAAGGAATTTTCCGAAAAAGGGGCAAAATTAATCACCAGTTCCAACGTGTTCTTAGCTCCCGTTTCTTTACAAAAAGAATATAACACGAGGATTACCACGCAAAGCCAAAACGATAAAGGGGTTAAAACGGTACTCGCTACCGTATCGGATCCAAAGGGGAATCGCTGTCTGTTATCGTATAACATGCTTTTAAAACAATTTTAAGGTTATCCGCTGATGAAAAAGAAAAGTGTAAATATCCCTTTTAACAAACCGTTTCTTACGGGCAGGGAGCTTGATTTTATAGAAGATGCCGTCACTGACGGGAAAATTTCCGGCAATGGCAAGTACACCAAAAAGTGCCATGAATTTTTTCAAAAAAAGTACGGCTTTAACAAATGTCTATTAACGACATCCTGTACCGATGCGTTGGAAATGGCAGCTATCTTAATAGGTATTGAGCCCGGTGATGAAGTGATCATGCCCTCATATACCTTTGTGTCCACGGCAAATGCCTTTGTATTAAGAGGGGCCAAGATCCGGTTTGTTGATTCTCGCGAAGATCACCCGGGTATGGATGAGGAGAAGGTGGAGGAGCTCGTCAATGAGAATACCAGGGGAATTGTAGTCGTACATTATGCCGGGATCGCCTGCGACATGGATATAATTATGCGTATTGCCGACGAGCACGATTTATATGTGGTAGAAGACGCCGCCCAGGCCGTTAACAGTTTTTATGTGCATGCTGACGGCCGAAAACATCCACTGGGGGGAATTGGTCACCTGGGAACGTTCTCCTTTCACGAAACCAAGAATGTCATATCAGGCGAGGGGGGGATGCTGATTGTGAATTCTGACCAATTTACTGAGCGGTCGGAAATTGTTTGGGAAAAGGGAACCAACAGGTCCGCCTTTTTTCGGGGAGAAGTCGATAAATACGGCTGGGTTGACATCGGCTCTTCTTTTTTACCCTCCGAACTTAATGCCGCTTTTCTTTATGCACAATTGAAAAACCTGAAAAACATTCAGGCAAAGCGACTGGCTATATGGAATCGGTATCACGATGAACTGGAGAAGGTATGCGGAAGGTTGAAAATCAGACAGCCTGAAATTCCCGACTATGCCACCAACAATGGCCACATGTATTATTTAGTCTGCAGGGATGGCAAGCAGCGGGATGCCCTTATTGCCTATCTCAAAGAGAGAGATATTCTGAGTGTATTTCATTACCTGTCTCTTCACCGGTCAACATTTTACGAGGATAAACATGACGGTCGGGAACTGCCTCAGTCTGACAACTACTCCGACTGCCTTGTGCGATTACCATTCTATTACGAGTTGACGGAAGAGGAACAAGAATATATTATAACAACCATTCATGAGTTTGAAGAACACTTCAAAGCCCATCATTCATATAGCCAGGGATGAAAAGTTTATTGATGCGGCCCATGATATTTATGAGAAGGCATTTCCCGGCAAGAACAGGTTTATCATCCTGTTGGAAGACAGGGAAGATGAGATAAACTACCTCTCAAAAATGGAAGCCTATGAGTTCCTGTACACTTCTGAAAATTATCTCGCCGAAATTCATACCATCATTGACGAGGGTTGTATCGTAATCTTTCACGGGATGAAACACGATCAATCACAGGTAGCCTTATCCATTAAAAAGCATAACGTCACCCTGGTCTGGTCGGTATTCGGATCCGAGGTATATGGGAATCCCTACCTGGTTGGAAAAGAAATATACGGTGCACAAACGTATAAAACCTTTGTTTTTAATTTAAAAAGGAAGCTGAAAAATGTGCTGCGTCCCTATTATAAGTTTTTCAAAGGGGAGGATGATCTTTACAAAAACATTATTCTGGCCATGAGAAAAATGGATTATATGGCCATTTTGCACAGGGAGGAACTCCTATACTGCAAAGATAAGATCAAGTTGCGGGATGATAT
>NZ_JBEPWZ010000041.1:0-17139 GCF_041642155.1 Fodinibius sp. | reverse complement strand
CGGTTTAGTAAAAATTGCTCGGGCTCATATTCAAAGTGCTGAGGTTCCGTATCCAACTGGATCAATATTTTCTCTTCCTGATGTCCGGATAACCCTTCATCAAACAGCAATCCCGGAAACTTAATGTGACAATGCCAAGCCCCTTTCATCACCGTCTTAAGCTCAACCTCATACCCTTCCCGCTCAAGACCTTTTTGTATTTCCTTGGCTACTTCTTTAAAGGCATCTTCTTCCAGGGAAATATTATCAAAATCCAGATCTTCCGAAAAACGTCGGTTCCCATGTACAATGCGAAGGCAGGTTCCTCTAAGGAAATACAGATCCGTTGCATATGAGCTCTCGTATAAAATTTCCAATATCTTATATTGCAGGTATTCCCGAAGCATAAAGCGAGGGAAACGATGCAGCTCTTCTGAGAAATAGGGACGAATTTCGCTAAGTGGTAGCATTAAGATATGTTTTTAAGGTAGTAAGTCGTCTACTTAAAGCCGGAGAATTGATATGGGCTTCATAGCTATTGAGGGTTTTCATCGAAATGCGATTATTGATCTCCACGGTATTCCAACGTAAAGCTTCAAGATCTGCTGTCTCTTTTACTTCATGATGCAGATATAAATAATCAATCAAGGTTTTTTCGGGTCCCGCCATAGCGTACCGATGATCGTTCCACTCTTCAAGCTGATATCCAAAGAAAAGTGAAGGTTTTAAGTGACGATAAGTAAACCTACCAACAGGCGTGTTAAATGAATTCGTTTTTAGTGTAGTACAGGAGGTGACCTGAAACACCCCCTCTGGAATAAAGCCATATCGTGATAAAGCTGACTCCAATGATACATAAGACGGATGATACAGTTCGTTCGCCGTGTAGTACAGAAAAGGCTCATCGACCTCCTGATCGGAGAAATAGTAGTAGCGGTTCCGTAGTTTTTGGATATAGCCTTTTTCCTGCCACTCCACCAGCCGTCGGCTGTCAAAGCCAGGAAAATGTTTCTCAATTTCCCGAACCGAAAAAACTGGGAAAGGCTTTCATTTCGTCCCGGAATTCAGGGTAGTTCATATCATTCGTTTCTATTTTTTGTTAAAAATAACAATTTTTAGAAACAAAAATAAGTTATCCACTACTAATCCTTCTGGAGGAAGATAAATTACCGCTCCAAATTTTCGTCAAAAAATACTACTTATTGACAATAATTTGATTTATAAATCCATCGTCATCTGGTTGGCTTTCCGGATTTCATCGTAAAAACGGTTTCGTTTTCTGAATAGCTTTTCAAAATACTCGATTTTCCGATCACGATAATCATAAATGATCGGAATCTGATTCGACCGCGTGATTCGTCCAATATACTGAATAAGTTTGCCCTTAAAAGCAAACGGATACACCAGAAACAAACAGTCGAACCGGTCCACGTCAACGCCTTCTCCAAAAAATTGACCGGTGGAAAGGACAATTTGAAAGTGACCGGCCTGGATCTGTTTCATCTTGGATTGCTGGCCGCCTTTGGAGTCATCGCCACTCAGGGTAATCGTTTCAAACCGATCCTTCAAATACAGGTTCAATACTTCAATATGAGATTTCCGTTCGGTGAGCAGCAACACCGTTTTTTTCTGGTCGATCACCTTGATCAGATCATCCAAAATTAACTGATTCCGGGCGGTATCGTGTACAAGAATCCGGGATAGGGTTTCATAGTCATCAATACGATAATCGAAGGGAGCCTGAAGACCGGTTTCCCTGATGTTTATCTGAATCGTGGCCGATTTATCATCGTCCAGAAAGTCAGCTGTAATTTCGGAAATAATATTTCCTATGAACACATAAATCAGATCCTCATCATTGTTCTTACGCATCGGAGTAGCCGTGAGCCCATACAAATAATAGGAGCTAAACCGGGTAATAGTTTCCCGAAACGTTTTGGCCGGAATATGATGGCACTCATCCACGATAATAGTGCCGAACGATTCCAGGATCTTGTCGCTTTCCCCGTGTTGTTTCAGTGTTTGAACCATCCCGACTGTAATATCCTTTCCTTGCTTTTTATGGGAACCGGAGAACTTCCCGATCTCTTTCTCGGGAATACTCAAAAACGATTCGACACGTTCGATCCACTGGTCAAACAGTTGTTTGCGGTGTACAATTATTAATGCCGGCTGCTTTTTGCGAGCAATGAGTTCAAGTCCCATAATGGTTTTGCCCGATCCCGGCGGTGCCACGATCACACCAAAATCTTTCTTTGAGGTTGGTTCCAGGGCTTTCTTCTGGTGTGGATACAGTTTAATGCTCGATTGGTAGGTTACCGGTGACCTCTTTTGGCGCTGGTCATCGATGTGATATGGAATTCCCCGTTCCTTGCAATAAGCAATTAAATTGGGAAGGAATCCCCGTGGTATGATTACATGTTTTTCCTTCTCCCCAATCAGGTTAAAATACCTCTCCGTCTGCCAAGTGCTCCTTCCCAGCTTCTTTTTCATAAGATAGTCTGAGTTGACATAGTTTAACTGATCCCGGATATAGCTGATAACCGAAGGAGGCATGTTGTTCCTATTTAACCACACCTGATTGTCGAGTAGGATTTGCAGTTCTCCGTCTGACCGGCTGCAGGACGCATGAGAAGGAGAAGATGAATTTTCAACTGAATCATATAGCTGGTCCAACTGTGAAGTAGATACTTTCTGCATTTCTGCCAGAAACTTCCATTGATTACTGAACGGGTCACCGGTTTCGGGATCTATAAAACAAGTATTCCCCTCAGCCATCCATTTTTTATTCAGTGGCAGGGCAATGAGGTTACCCAAGCCTTTGCCTGAATGATAATCCTGACTAGGAAACAGCCGATCGAAACTTGCATCTTTTTCAAACTCTGACAGAATACCCGCCTCCCGTAATAGATGAAAAGCTATCTTTCTGCTTTTCCAAGCAGGATTAGGTTGTTGTAAAAAGATCCATACGTGTCCACCATTCCCGGAGCGGGAACGTTCCAAGTAGGCGGGAATTTGATGCTGCTCACATACCCGCAAAAACTGGTGGCTATCCTTCATCCAGCTTTCCTTATCAAAATCGGCGGCCAGCAGCCAAGAAGTATTATCTTTCAATAAGGGATAGATGCCGACCGTTTCCTTTCCCGACAGGTGCTTTCGGATAACGGCCGGAGTAAGCGGGGAAAGTTCTTTGTGCTTGAAGGTCTGAAAGGTGCCACCCAGCGCCTTATGCTTTTCGTATTTGTCCCAGTCCACGTTATAGGCGGGCATGTATCCGTCCCAATCCTCATTTTTCCACCGGAGGGCATAGACATCTTCCCGGCCTTTAAAAAGGGATTGGAACAGATTAATATGCTGTTTCGATATTCTCATGGAAAAAAATCAATGATATCATCATTCTGCTTTTATAAGTTATATAAAATAATACTTGAACCTAATTACCTTTTAATCACCTGTAGAGGTTTGACAATTTTAATTAAGCTTCACTCCGGATATTTATAAAGCGAACTATACTAATGGTCATGAAGTGTTGTAAGTTATACTTCTGTTCATTAATTTACAGCGTTCACGGAACGTGAACATAAACAAAAAATGAACAAATGGAAGCCGATATACTTCCCTTAGCACAAGAAAACCTTGAAAAGCTTACCCAATTTAAACTAGAAATTGAGGAACGAGAGAAGTATATCCAAGATGTACATCAAGTAGATGCAAAGGTAAAGCTACACCTTCCAGATGAGACGTTGGATTTTTTTGCAGAAATAAAGAAAGAAGTCCGAACCCACCAGCTACCTAGAATTTATGAGTTGGCCAAAACTAATAAGCCATTTCTGTTAATTGGAGGACAAATTTTTCCGAATATAAAAGAGAAGCTTAAAAATAAAGGGATCAACTGGATTGATGGGGCTGGTAATATGTACATCAGAACCAAAGATCATTTTCTCTTTGTGGACCACAACGAGACATTCCATGTTAAAGTTGAAAGAGATCGGGCCTTTACCAAGACGGGATTGAAAGTAGTCTTTTTATTTCTTCTCGATGAAGAGTGGATTCAGAAAACGTATAGAGAAATTGCCGAAGCTGCGGATGTAGCGTTGGGTACCATTGGTTATGTCATCAATGGACTTAAGAAAAGAAAGTATCTGGTTAAAAAGGACGAAAAGAACTATCAGTTAGTACGTAAAGATGCATTAATTGATGAGTGGATCGGTGCTTATGAACAAGAGCTAAAACCAAAGCTACACAAAGGTACATTTGCCTTCATTGATAAAGAAGAGGCTGCTAATTGGAAAAAGATGGAACTTGATGACCAAACAGTATGGGGCGGAGAGGCTGGTGCAGATTTACTTACTGGAATGTTAAAGCCACAGGATCTAACTCTTTTCACAACTCATACTAAGGGTAATATAATGAAAAAATTCAGGCTAAAGCCTGATCCTGATGGTACTATCCAAGTTTACGAGCCATTCTGGAGTATTGAAAAGGGAAAAGAAACTGCCCCTCCTTTAGCAATCTACGCAGACTTAATCTTGACCGGCGATGAACGCAATTTTAAAATAGCTGAAAAAATATATGGCGAGTTCATACAAGATTAAGTTATCCAATTTCAATCAAGAAGGATTAAAGGATGTCATTGAAATACTTGAAAAAGTTTTTCAAAAATTTGACGTGGATTTTTATGTCATTGGAGCCTTGGCGAAAGATATGTGGCTATCAAAAGAGGAGATCCAAACCAGGGCTACAAGAGATGTCGATTTAGCCATATTTATTTCGGAGTCCAGAGATTACGAAGAGATCAAGTCTACACTAATTAAAGAACACGATTTTCAAGAAGTCTCAACAAATGCGTTTGCGTTACTGACACCCTATGGTTACCCCGTAGATCTACTACCATTTGGATCTGTAGAAATTGATGAAGCAGTCGAAGTAGAGGGAGACGGACTTACAAGGGTTCATGTTAATGGCTTTAAGGAAATCTACCAACAAGGCTTGGCACCAATCTTAACTGATGAGGGCCTTACTTTTAAAATTGCCTCCCTTACCTCCATTATTTTACTGAAACTAATCGCCTTCGATGATCGTCCAGAGAAACGCACTCAAGACATCAAAGATATTGGCATTATAATCCGCCACTATTTTCATATAGAGAGTAGTCTGATATATAACAAACATAACGATTTATTTACCCAGGGAGATTTTGAATTGATAGACATTGCAGCTTATGTGATCGGCCGAAAATTGAATGCTATTATTTCTGATAATGAAACTTTGAGAAACCGAGTTCTTAATATTTTGTCTCTATCTAAAAAGTATCACCACAGAATCCCCGAATTAATGGCTCAAAATGCAAACTTTACTGTTGAGCAAGCCAAAAAATTATTGGGAGAAGTGGCACAAGGAATCAAGCAATAAGAATTATAGATCGGTATTAACAAGTCCCTCACATCTCATTTTTGAATCCAATTTTCTTGGTGACATTTTTCTGAAATCATTTTCAGCTTAAAATCTGTTCATTAGTCTCTTTTAAATATTGTTTTACTCCATCCCACTTGTTACGTCGCTGGGCATATCTCTTTAAGGTACTTATATTTACATCATATTTATCCACAATATTACTGCATATGGTTTTAAGCTCTTTTCCCTGAAAAGCATCAAATAAAACCTCGTCCGCTACCAGGTCAACCATCATTTTCTCCAACTTGGGTACCTGGACTTCATTTACCGTCATTAAGGGGGATTGACTGATCAGTGGCCGGATGACCAAAAGGTTTTCTGAACTACCTAAATATTTCTGTACTTCATCTCTGCTGGGTTTAAGAAACACCCCGGAATCTTTTCGAGTATTTTGCAGGTAATAAAAAATTGACTCTTCCGTATCACGCTCTGTATCGACGAGAGTAAAATATTTCGTGGGCAAATGCTGCGTAAAGTTTAAAAGCCACTTTGTGGACCAGATACAAAACGTGAGGTATGGAAACTCCTTTCGAAGCTTGGAATCAATAGTCCTCAACTCCTTGGATCTTTCTGGCTTCCATTCCCTAACTTCTGCCCCCAGCCTATATACACCTCTCTTTACTCTGCTAAGAATGCCTTTATCATTTAACTCGTAAACACGCCATCTTAATGTACTTCGGAGTAGGTTTGGTTCTTTTTCTTTATAAAATTGATATAACTCTTCTATTGAGACCGCTTTTTGGTCTCTAAATCGGCCCAAATGCTCATAAATTTGAGTAACATCTATGGAAGAGTGTCCCATAATCTTTTGGACAATATGGATAGGAACTCTCTTTCGAAGCAAGTCCGTAGCACAGGAGTGTCGCAAACCGTGTAGAGTTACAGAATTCGGAACACCTTCAGCTTTTTTGACGAATTTTTTAAATGATCGGGAAAGCGAACCGGCACTCATCCCCTGGTACTTATTTAATCCCGTTGAGCTTGGGAATGCGTACCCATCACTTGGTTCACCCTGCTTCTTATGCCATTGCACCAACCAAGGTTTTAGCGGCTCTTTAATCGGAATTACGCGCTCTTTTCCGGACTTCGTAGTATTGTCATCCGAATTAGTAATTCGTATCTGTCCCAGATCTTCCGGATCATTGGGATTCCCTTCTAAGTCAATATCACTCCATTTCAGATTAACGGCCTCACTGGCTCTTAATCCACAGTAATACATGGTATTAATCATCGGCTTAAACCATAAACGCATCTGGTGAGGCTTGGTTACATATCCTTTTTCTTTTTGTTCTTTGTAAAACTTATCAAAGGCCTTGAAAACTTCATCCAATCCCTCACGCGAAATGGTCTTCCCGGCAATTTTTTGCGGCACCTTGGGCGGTTTAATGTCGGCAGCAAGATCTTCCTTTAGAATTTCTTTTTCATGCATCCATTTGAAGAAAACCTTCAAGTGTCGAAGATAACTTGCCTGGGTTGCCGGTGCTAAATCATCCCGGAAGCAGAATTCACGGATATCCTTCTCCATAATTTCCGTAACCGGCATCGTTCGACCGAGCTGGTCTTCTAGCATATCTAAGTGTCGTCGATAGTTATCTTTGGTCGTCTGATTAGCTTGGCTACGTTCTTCAATAAATTGATCCGCCGCTTTATGCAAGGCCACATACTTTCCCCGAAGCTTTTGTCTTTTCTTTTTAGCTTCCTTCCCTGGAGTCCATCCATTGAAAGGATCAATTTCACCTCGTTCAAACTTTCCTTCATATTCAATCGACATTTTTTTGAGCTTCCCTTTTAATCTTAGTCCCTAAGCTCAGGATTCCGCTTTCTCTCTCTACTCACTTTTAAAAAAAACGAATGTAATACGTACTCTTCCTCTTTTTTAGACTATCCATACTCATTCTCGAATTTAGAGTCTGTTGGTTGGAGGTTTTTGGTCCTTTACAACATTTGAGTACAATTCTGCAATAAATTTTTAGTGTACAGTATGGAGGGTTGGCCCATTTTTCTACGATCAGTGAACGAATGTACCAACTTTTGTACCAACTATTTACGTAATTTATTACAAAAAGTGAAATACTTTCACGCAGAAATTTTACCACAAAGAGAAGATGAGTGCCTAAAATGGCCGTTTAAATGGTATAAAGGGTATTTTTTAGGGATTTAAAGAAAGGAATAAAAAGTGGGCCCGGAGGGACTTGAACCCCCGGCCAATCGATTATGAGTCGACTGCTCTAACCAACTGAGCTACGGGCCCGTGTGTCTGGATCTGGATGCACCCGAACAGAAATATCGGCGCTTAAATTAACGGTTTTTGCCACCTCTTACAAGGTTTCAGAAAAGAAAAAGTAAACGGCGGAAAAAGTCTTTTTATTGCATCCTTGATCTTCGTGGGACTTTTTATCTGGGAATGAAAAGCGCAATAAATATTATTATTCCCTCTCAATACTGGTCAACTTTTTTGTTATTATAACATACTGTAAATGTATTTAATGCGGCGGCTGATGGTATGAACGAATCTCCCTCTTTAAGGAAGATGATCAGGGATATATTGCCTGGACCTTATTCCCGGCATGGATGACCCTCTTGGACAAATGCTTGCAGCACAACCCGCTCTCAGGCAGCGGGACGATCTGCTCATTCCGTGCACAGGGAGCGCGCTGTTATGCCATCACGAAAGCTGTTTTATGCGAATTGAACTTGAAGCCTGATTAGATAGTTGATTATGAACAAACAACCTTCTGCTGTAATTACCGGAACCGGATGCTACATTCCCCCTGAAAAGGTCCCCAACAGTGATTTCCTGAAGCATACCTTCCTGGATGCCAACGGAAAGCCTTACGATCGAAGCAACGAGGAGATTATCGAAAAATTCGAGGCCATTACCGGCATAAGGGAGCGAAGATACGCGCCGGATGACCTGCTGACCTCCGACATGGCGACCCTTGCCGCTGAAAAAGCACTGGCCGATGCTGACCTGGACAAAGAAGCCCTGGACTATATTATCGTTGCCCACAATTTCGGCGACCTGCGGGCGGACAACCCGAAGGTGGATATGGTCCCCAGCCTGGCTTCCCGCGTCAAGCAGAAACTGGCCATTCACAACCCGCAATGTATAGCTTACGATCTGCCCTTCGGATGTCCGGGATGGCTGCAGGGACTCATCCAGGCGAACTACTATATCCAAAGTGGTGATGCCGAACAGGTCCTGGTGATCGGATCGGAAACGCTCTCCCGGGTTTGCGATCCCCACGACCGCGACAGCATGATTTATGCCGATGGGGCCGGCGCCACGGTGCTGGGAGCCACGTCCGGGGAACAACCGGTCGGCATTCTTTCTCACGCCGCCCGGACCGACACCAATCCCGAGGCCGATTATCTGACCATGGGGCTCTCTTTTAATGAAAGAGAGGATGACCGGTTGTTCCTCAAGATGCAGGGACGCAAGCTCTATCAATATGCCCTTAAACGGGTACCGGGGGTCGTTAAACGATCGCTGGAGCAGGCCGGACTCACTATTAAGGATGTAGCCAAGGTACTGATCCACCAGGCGAATGCCAAGATGGATGAGGCCATTCTGCAGCGCCTGCTAAAACTTTATAATATATCCGAGGTTCCGCCCTCTCTTATGCCGATGACTATTTCATGGCTGGGAAATACCTCCGTAGCCACGATCCCCACCCTGCTGGACCTGATACGGAGTAATAAATTGGATAATCATCAAATTTCCAGTGGCGATATTTTGGTCTTCGCTTCCGTGGGAGCCGGCATGAATATCAACGCTGTGGTGTACCGGGAAAAATAAATAACTTTTAAATAGGAATTCCGCTGGATTAGCGTTACTTTGACTGTGTTATAATTAATTACCCACCTACCGAGTGTATATATTGAAAAGACGCGTTAAACCAACTCCTTTCATTAATAAAGCCCATAGGTGCATAAAGACATAATACAAGACATGGCACAAGGCAAAGTAAAATTTTTCGACACACAAAAAGGATTTGGATTTATCAAACCCGATGACGGAAGCAAAGATGTTTTCGTTCATCGAAATAACATTGAGAGTCTGGATTATAATCAGGGACTTGAAGACGGTGAAGCTGTAGAGTTTGACGTTGAAGAAACCCCCAAAGGTCTAAGCGCTACCAACGTTAAAAGCCTGGATTACAAATAGATCCGATTTTAGATCTAACTTACATTTTCAGAGCCTGTTTCTTTACGGAAACAGGCTTTTTTTATTTCCTCTCTTTTTTACCCGGTCCTCCTCCAAACTATATTTTTTTAAATAATCCGGCGTGCGGTTAAGATAAGCGGCTAAACAATATGCTCCAACGTCTTTTCCGGGCGGTCTATAAATATGATGTGGCGGCCACGCTGTCGCTTACGATTTTTCCGGATCTTGTAGACACTGAAAGGCTATTTGAAAACAAACAGCACAACGCGTTCCAAATATTTCTTTTAAAAATGTATATTACCTTTTTCTCAAACCAACAAATTTCACGGGATGGAATGGATATGCATATCTCCCTGCACTTAATGGTATATCGTCTGCTTCTGTTGTTACTGGCTGTAGCCATCGGACAGCCCATTCCCCTGCAGGCGCAGGATGCCCCGGAATATACGGTCTACCGGTCTGGTACCCCGATTGAGATTGATGGACAACTGGATGAACCCGCCTGGACCGGAGCGCCCGATGTGGGATCGTTTGTTTTTCCATGGTACGAGAGCGGAAAAAGGGAACAGACCGTAGCAAAGTTATTGTGGGACGATACGCATCTGTATGTGGCTTTCATTTGTGAAGACGAATATATCTGGGCGGAACATACGGAGCGCGATTCAGCGGTGTATTTAGACGATGCCGTGGAGGTTTTTACGGCGCCAAATCCCGACCGGCCCCGGGCTTATTTCAATATTGAAATGAACGTGCTGGGTATCTTCCTGGATAACTTTCAGTCCGGCCAACCGGCAGCAAACCGCAGAGAAAACTGGGACGGTAAAGGCATTCGGATCAAGACCACCATCAAAGGTACACTGAATGACGACAGCGACAGGGACGAGTACTGGATCCTGGAGGCCGCCATTCCCTTTAAAAACTTTGCACAGGTGGCCCGGCATACCCCGCCTGAAAAAGGAGATGTGTGGCATTTGAATCTAAACCGTTTGGGTGGAAATCGCAATGAACAATTCAGCCAGTGGTCCCCCAGCCAAACGGCCAAGCCTGATTTTCATGTGCCCGAAGATTTCGGACGGGTCATTTTCTCGGATATGACCAGCCCCTTTGGGCGGTAGCTGAGGAGAAAAAGGATGTTGAATGCTCGAAAAAAACAGCAACGGATCAAAAGAATGGCGTTGCCAAACCTTCTACCGAACGTTAACTATATAGTTGAAAAAATTGAGATAAAATGAAGATAAAAATAAATTCAGTTCTGTTTTCAATAGGCTTGCTTGTCGTGGGACTGGCGGGCTGTGCGGAATCAGGGGAAGAGGAAAAGAAAAAAGCCCAACAGCAGCAGCTGATACAAGAACGAGCTTCCGAAGAAGTCATTTATGTCGGCACTTTTGCCGGCAGGGGCGGCGAGGGACTCTATGTCTATGAGTTTGACCGGGAGACAGGGGCGCTTGACCAGCTGCAAACCGTGAGCGACCGGGAGGCCCCTGATTTTCAGGCCCTGCACCCGGAAGGAACTTATTTATATTCGGTCAGTGATGAGGCCTTTGCTGAGGATTCCGATCATGGAACAATATCAGCCTACCGGATCGACCGGGAGACAGGGATGCTTTCGCTGATCAATGAACAGTCTGTGGAAGGCCAGGGACCTGCGCATGTAAGCGTGGACCCAAAGGGACGTTTTGCCTATGTGTCCAATTACAGCGGGGGAAACCTGAGTGTCTTTGCCATCGATCCCGAAGACGGCAGCCTGGGTCAGGCCGTCGATGTGGTGCAGCATGAGGGCAACAGCGTCAATAAAGAGCGACAGAATGCTCCGCACGTGCATTCGGCCATCCCCTCGGCGGACGGCCGCTTTATTTATGTCTCCGACCTGGGGACCGACCGCATCATGATTTATGAAGTAGATCAAAACAGCGGGGAGTTAAATCCCGCTGAAGTACCGTACGCTGAAAGCACCCCCGGATCGGGGCCCCGGCATTTCACGTTTCACCCTGATAGCAACTATGCTTATTCGGCAGAGGAACTCAGCTCGACGGTGGCCGTTTTTCAGACCGATCCCTCCACGGGAGCACTCACAGAGATTCAGCGTATTTCCATGCTCCCGGAAACGTACGAGGAACCCGGCAATTCGGCAGCCGATATCCACATTTCTCCGGATGGCCGGTTTTTGTATGCCTCTAACCGGGGACATGACAGCCTGGTACTTTATGAGATTGATCAGAACAGCGGCAAGCTTTCACTGGTAGGTCACGAGCCGACGCGCGGCGGACATCCCCGCAATTTTATGATAGACCGGGAGGGCACATATGTGCTGGTTGCCAATATGGATGACGACAATATCGTAGTCTTTGAGAGAAATAAGGCAACCGGTGAGCTCAGTTATACCGGGCAGCAGATCGAAGTACCAATGCCGGTCTGCCTGACCCAGTATGTTATCGATATCGAAGAATAAACCCTGTCGCTCAACAACATTCAATCATTAAATGAGTTACTAATACAGGGAATAAAATCTCATTCGATATTGTTAGTGTAGTAAGTGAATGGGAACAGGCCGATAACGAATTCTTAGTTATGAATAAACGATACACCTTATTGCTGGCAGGCATGTTACTTTTCGCGGCTTGTAATTCTAAAGCTCAAAAGACAACCTCTACATCTATGCAGGAAGAAAATATTCAACCGACCGATGAAACACTGCAGGAAGCTACCTTTGGCGCCGGGTGCTTCTGGTGTGTTGAAGCTATTTTTGAAGAAGTAAAAGGCGTTAAGAGCGTAGTGGCCGGCTATGCCGGGGGACAGAAAAAAAATCCTACCTACCGGCAGGTTTCTTCGGGCAGCACCGGCCATGCCGAAGTCACCCGTATTGTTTACGATCCGTCTGTAGTCTCCTACGAACAGTTACTGGAGGTGTTATGGCACACGCATAATCCCACCACAAAAAATCGACAGGGGGCCGATGTAGGTCCGCAATATCGATCGGTAATTTTTTACCATAATGACGAGCAAAAGGAGATTGCGGAAAAATCGCTGAAAAAAACCGATCAATCTGACTTATGGGAGGATCCGATTGTAACAGAAATAGAACCGATCTCCAATTATTCCAAAGCGGAGAACTATCATCAGAACTATTACGAAAATAATCCCAATGCAGGGTACTGTACAGTGGTTATTGCACCAAAGCTCAAAAAATTTCGGAAGGATTTTTCACATATGCTCAAGGATAGTTAGGATGTAGCAGAAGCCTGTTGAAAAACCAGTCCCGAAGCATCGGGAAAGGTCAAGGCCAGAGGGAGGTTGGAATCGCAGCATATGAGCTTATATGTGAGCATTTCAACCGACCGATAACGCCGACATTGGTCAAAAGAACAGTTTTGCAAGGGCTTCTGACAAACAGGAAGTGCGTTAACTCCGCTTTGTTTCCTGAACATGATATAATATAATTTATAGCTGATATGGGAGAAAGAGGATAAAGGATAGAAGATAGGAAACAGAGAATGGAGAATAGAGGATCGAGAACAGAAAATGGAGAATGGGAGAAGTCGGACTTAGAATAGCATGATACAGCAAACACGATGGTGAACCCTAACTTAAAAACAACGACTATCTATGACTAATCGACTAACAATACCTGCGATCATTGGTTGCATTGGATTAATCATCTCGGTATTCCAAACGCCGGCAATGGCCCAGGAACGCGGTAATGAAGAAGCAAGAGTCAGTCCCAATGCCTCGGTAAGTCAAACGATCGGAACGACCGAAGTAACAATCGCCTACGGTCGTCCGGGGGTAAATGACCGCGAAATCTTTGGAGGCTCATTGGTACCGTTTGGAGAGGTATGGCGAACCGGAGCCAATGAATCTACGACCATCTCCTTCTCTGATGACGTGACGATAGAGGGGGAAGAACTTGCGGCCGGTACCTACTCGCTGTACACGATACCCGGGAAAGATCAATGGACGATCATCTTCAATACTAACATATCCTGGGGGACCCAGTACGAAGAGGGACAGGATATACTTCGTGTCCAAACCGAACCGGAAACAGCGGAGCATATCGAACAGATGATGTTTCATTTTGAAGATGTTTCTGAAGATTCCGGCACGGCCGTGCTGCGGTGGGATGATGTAAAAGTGCCTTTCACGATTGAAGTTTAAATAACCGTTATATATCTCAAATAAACCCCCAAATACTTCTTCTCATGGTGGGACGCTTCCCCATCATGGGATTTTATTATTTTTCACCTTCCTCTGGGGTGCCAATTTCATATTGGCCGAAATTGCCCTCAAAGAGATGTCGCCCATTGCATTTAGTGTTTCTCGTTTTGCGATGGGCGGCCTCGCTTTATTTGCGGTATTGTACCTGCAATATC
The DNA here is from genome assembly GCF_041642155.1 of Fodinibius sp. Lineage (NCBI taxonomy): Bacteria > Pseudomonadati > Balneolota > Balneolia > Balneolales > Balneolaceae > Fodinibius > Fodinibius sp. Next base: position 3,171 of record NZ_JBEPWZ010000041.1, on the reverse strand, counting down.
GGGCGGAATGCAAGCGCAGGTCCCGATCCATTTCTTTTCTGCCGGACATCCATAAAAGACACTGGCCCCGGCTGCTGCTGATTTCCGTTATTGGAGCCACACTGGCCCCGTGGCTGGGTATTGAGGGACTTGGTCTCACCCATGGGGCCAGGGCTTCGCTATGGCTGGCCCTGGGACCGGCCGTAAGCACGGGCTTTGGCTACCTGCTCAATACGGAACGTATGGGACGTTATGGGTACCTCGGTGTTATCCTGGCGGTTACCGGGACTATTATTTTAGCCTGGGACGGGCTTCGCCCGGAGCAGGGGTACTGGCTGGGCGACCTGGTACTGATTGTGGCTTTAATACTTACCATCATTGAATTGCATCTGATAAAGCCCCTCGCCCGGGTATACGGGTCGGTCCCCATTGTTGCCCTTCGCACCGCTATCGGGGGGTCGCTGTACCTGCTTATCGCTTCGCCGGCCCTTATGGAAACAAGCTGGGGTAGCCTGGGGGTATGGACCTGGATTGCCATCCTTGCCGGGGGCGCTGTTGGCGTGGGGATGGGACAATGGATCAAAGTGCGCGCTCTAAAAAAACTGGGTCCCACCCAGGTCGTGCTCTATGGTAATTTGGTACCCATTGCGGCTCTTCTGATCGCATGGCTCAGCATCGGGGAAAATCCGTCCTCTCTTGAAATCATATCCGCCGCATTTATAATCGGCGGAGCTATCCTCATTCAGATCATAGACTCCATGGCAGGTGCGACCCCCAGGGAACAACAAAAACGGGAGGAGGCGCTCTCGCTGTTTGCGAGTGCCAAACAAGATTAGGTTTGGTTAGCGGTAACAAGTCTGGCAGCGCGCTATGGGCACTGGCTCCCGACAGCGTCTTTACTAAAACAGTGCTTTCAGGTCATGCGGACACTGAAAGGTTAACGGGAAGCTATCCACTTAACGCATTCTAAAAATGAAAAGACAGCTGCAGCAAAAAATTGCGTCCCGCCTGCGGGTAATAATAATTAAAGAATTGTTCCTCGTCCCCTGAAATATATCCATAGGTGTATCCATTGGATTCGTACCGTTCATCAAACACGTTATTCACCATCAGGGTCGCCTCGACATGCGAGGCAAACGGAACCGTTGTCCAGTTATAGCCCAACCGCAGATCGTTTATGAGATACGGATCCAGCGAACGGCTGCCGGACCCCGTATTATCCAGGTATTGACGCGAAACATACTTTGTCGACAATCCGGCCGAAAACCCATCCCTGCGGTATTGCAGCATGGAGTTTCCGGTGAAGCCGGGTGAAAAGGCAATATCGGTGTTTTCGTAAGTCGTTGCCTGCTGTCCCCCGGAGTCGTAGTTATCCAGGTAGTACGTGTAATCCTGAATTTTATTGCGGCTGAAGGTGGCGTTGCCGGACCATTCCAGGCTGGGCAACAGCTGCAGGCCTCCCTGAAGTTCCACACCTGTGCGATAGCTGTCGGGAACATTTTGGCGTACATAAGCCCCCACATCATTGATTTCGCCCGTCAGTATAAGCTGATCCCTGTAGTCCATATAATAGAAGTTCGCCTCTACGTAAAACCGCTCGAAGGCCCCCTTATAACCGGCCTCCCAGTCGTAGAGCGTTTCGTGGCGGGGACGATCTTCAGGCGTGGATTCCACATATTCTTCGCGGGTCGGTTCCTTGTTGCCGATACTGAAAGAGGCATACGCCCGGTGACGACTGTTAAAACGGTACGTAAGTCCCCCTTTCGGATTAAAGAAAGTGAGTGCATCGTGTTGCTGAACATCAACAACCTCTTGTCTCCCGCCCGGCTGCGGTTGACGATCTTTACCCAAAAAGTCATAGGTGATGCGACGGACCTGGGCATCCCCGTAGGCCGTGAGGTGATCGGTGAAGTGATATTGTGCTTTAAGATAGGTGTTGAAATCAGTCTTGTATCCATTGTTAAAATAATAGCGTTCTCCGATTTCGCTGTCGCCGGCGTACCGGGCCCAGACGACCTCGCCAAAGTGGTCCCCGTCGTATTCATTGTATCCCCCGCCAAGGGTGACCGACCAGCGGTCTTCGATGTCATAATCGGTGGAAAAAACAGCCCCGTAAAAGTGATTGTCAAGCCATAAATTCCGGATAAGGTCGCTCTCGCCAATCGTCGTATCGGGCAGCTGGATGGGATCAATGCCGTATTCATCCAGCGACTGGCCCGCTTTGTATTCTTCATAATAACCGCGTCCATAGGTATAATGGGCGGAAAAGTTGGCATTCCAGTTCTCCGAGAGCCGGTAGGAGTAGTGCAGCTGGTAATGATCCTGCTGGTAGTTATCGGTTTGGTTGTCGTACGGTTCCCCTGGCTTTTCCGTGCCCGCCGGGTTGTGGGTGCGGTCACCGCCCTCCAGCCTGCTCTCCGACACACCATACCAGGCCTGATAGGTTTTCTCGCGGCCGGAGAAGATATCCGCTCGCAGCAAGCTGTTATCGCCGGGCCGGGCCGCAGACAGATAAAACGACTTCAGGTCCGAATCCGCCCGGTCAATATACCCATCCGATTCGATCCGGGAGAGACGTCCCTGGAATTGCCACCCGTTGTCCATCAGTCCCGACCCCAGCATCACATTGGCTTTGCGGGTATTAAAGGAACCCGCGGACGTATTGACTTCCCCGTAGGGCTCGGCTTCCATTTGAGAAGTCTGAATATTCATCGTCGCTCCAAAAGCAGCGGACCCGTTCGAAGAGGTGCCCACGCCCCGCTGCACCTGTATATTTTCGACCGATGAAGCCAGGTCGGGCATATTGACCCAGAACACCCCGTGCGATTCGGCATCATTAACGGGAATGCCGTTAATCGTGACGTTGATCCGCCGCTGGTCAACCCCCCGAATACGCAGCCCGGTATAACCGATCCCGGCCCCCGCATCAGAGGTGGTGGTTACCGAAGGCGTCCCTTCGAGCATATAGGGCATATCCCGGCCTAGGTTTTTGGCTTTGACCTCGCTGCGGCTCACATTTTCGTACGCCAGCGGTGAAGCCTCGCCGGCCCGGGTGGCCTCCACAAGTATCGCGTTACTTATGATCGTTCTCGGTCTCATCGTAATGTAAAGGGGAGGTTCTGCATCCCCCGCATCGACCGTTTTAGTCTGATAGCCGAGAAAAGTAACTCTTATCTTTGTGGTTTCCTCATC
>NZ_JBEPWZ010000040.1:0-17172 GCF_041642155.1 Fodinibius sp. | reverse complement strand
CCGCTGACCTCTACGTCAAGATCCTGCCCGTCCATCGTGGTATAGGACTGGGAGCTTAACTCGCTGGAGAGCAGCTTTTCCTCCAGGATATGGTATTCCACATCTTCGGCGGACAGACCCGCGTCCCCGACCGCCTCCTCAGAAGGGGCGAAGATGGTAAACGCGGCGGTCGTGTCCTCCAGCGTACTGTGTAGATCGGCATCGTCAATGGCCTCGTCGAAACTGTTCAGCTCGTAGCGCTTGGCAACGAGTCCGGTAACATCAAGATAGGAATCCGGGAAAAGGACCTGGTCCGTGGCGTAAATAACACCATTACTTGCCTGACGTCCCCCGAGGTAGTTACCGCCGTTAATAAACAAATTGGCATTTCCCTGGTTGTTGGGGACAATCTCGAAATACAGGTCCCCGCCCTGCATGCTTGTAAAATCGGCGGTTTCGTTTATATTTTGGAGATCAATCAGTTCTTCCACGATATGATAGGACATCACCTCGCCAAGCTCCTCTGCCGTCAGCTCATCGATCATGCCCTCGGGCAGCTCCGAGAAGGCATCATTGGTGGGAATCAGGACCGTCAGTGGAGTCGTTCCCTGCGAGAGGGTGGATGTATCTACGGCAATTGCACCTGGATCTTTCACAAAATCCACAAACGTGCTAAAATCATTGACAGCTTCTGCTTCTTCCAGAAGATTACCCGGGCCCTGATTCGAATCTGAACTGTCCAGGCAGGAAGTCAGCACCAGCGAAAACAACAGCAGGATCATGGGGATTGCGGAATACCGGTTCGTAGTCAGTTGCATAATATTGTATTAAGGTAAGTTGAAAGGGTTTGTCTTTAATTAACAAAGTAAGATAATTAATACACCCGCCAAAAGAGCAATACCTTTTTAATTTTTAAAAAACGTTAAAAAATTATGAGAGATGATTATGCGATGGCATTACTGATTCGTAATGGGCTCGTATTATTACTATGGTTATAATCTCTTTTTCGGTTATAGTGTATAGGGTGTTGAAGGAAGTATGTTCCCTGGATCCGGAGTAAGCTGGTTCTTCCTGGTGCAACTCGCTGACGCCGTTTAATAAACTCCTTCATTTTACCCGATCGCTTTTTGGATGCGGTTTTCGAGGGCCGGCATTAAGGGATCCTCTCGCTCGCCGCCGGTAAACGGTTCTATCGCGACGGTCGTATACCCCCGGTGGTCGGCCTGGCGGAACCGGTCGTACAGCTCCCGCGCGAATTGTGGGAAATCGCCTTCGTAGGTAATAATGTTACTCCCTTCCCGGCCGGGCCGGCGGGAGTGAAGCAGGTACAGAGTGCCCGAATCGGGAGCTGTTGTTTCGTTGACATCGAGCCAGCGGACGGTGGCGTCCGGCGTATAATGGCTGTATTTGGTGCCCGGGCTTCTGTTCTCGGCAGGGGGATTGTCGCCGGACGCCTGCTCCACTTTTTTTCCAAGGGCCTCTTCGATATCCTGCACGGACACGGCGCCGGGACGGTAAATCCGGTAGGGCTTCCGGGAGAGGTCCAGCACCGTCGATTCGAGTCCGATAGCGGTCTCCCCGGCATCGATGACCGGAAACTGCTCTCCGAAGTCCTCACGCACGTGTTCGGCCTTTGTGGGACTCGGCCGCCCGGAGGTGTTGGCGCTGGGGGCTGCGAGGGGACCCGCACTGGCTATGAGCTCCTGGGAGAGCGGGTGACTCGGCCAGCGGACCCCCACGGTATCGAGTCCCGCGGTCACGAGGTCCAGCACCTCCGGCTTCTTTTTGAAAATGAGGGTGAGGGGACCCGGCCAGAAGCGCTGCATCAGGGTCCGGGCATCGGCTGAAATTTCCCGGGCAAACTGCTCGACGGCCGGAATGGATGCCACGTGTACAATCAGCGGGTTGTCGGTGGGACGTTCTTTTCGGACAAATATCTTACGGATGGCCGATGGATTCCAGGCGTCCGCTCCCAGCCCGTAGACCGTTTCGGTGGGAAAAGCAACGATTTCCCCTTCTCTCAACAACTGAATATACCGGTCAAGCAAAACTTACCTCCCTGCTATAGGCAGCAGAAAGTTCCTTCAAAAAGGCTGCAGCCGCTTCCGGGTCCGGGATCTGGTGAATGACGAAGCGGACCTTGTCGTCTTTCTGGATCATTTTAAAGCGGTCTTCGGCTTCCTGCTGAAGCGTTTTCAACAGTTCCTGGAAACGGTGTCCGTAGAACTCCTCGCCCAGCTCGGAATCATGCTTGGGACATTCCAGCCACATCCGGTTGGAGCGTATTCGGACCTTCGTCAAAAACAGCCGCGAGGCATACAGCTTGATGACCGCTCCCGTGATTAGATTTTGTGCGGCATCGGGTACCGGACCGAAGCGATCTTCTATTTCCTCCTTCCAGTCTTTGATTTCCTCCAGCTTTTCGGCCCCGGCCAGCTTGCGATAGAGGTTGAGCCGCTCCACGCTGTCGGCGACATAGTCACTTTTGAGCAGGGCCGGAAGATCAAATTCAACCTGGGTCTCGGGGAGCTCGGGGTCTACTTCCACGTCGCTGAAGACCTCGCTGAATTCCTCTTTCTTGAGTTCTTTAACGGCATCGTTGAGAATTTTTTGGTAGAGGTCGAAGCCGAGGTCATTGACAAAACCGCTTTGTTCCGCTCCCAGGATATCCCCGGCCCCCCGGATATCGAGGTCCCGCATGGCGATGTTAAAGCCGGAACCCAGGTCCGAAAACTCTTCGAGCGCCAGCAGCCGCTTCCGGGCCTCGTCGGTCAGGGATTTGATATTCGGGGTAATCAGGTAGCAAAACGCCTTCCGGTTCGAACGTCCCACGCGCCCCCTCAGCTGGTGTAGCTCAGCCAGCCCAAATCGGTCCGCCCGGTTGATGATCATCGTATTGGCGTTGGAGATATCAATGCCATTCTCGACAATATTTGTGGAGAGCAGCACATCAAACTTGTGATCGTAGAAATCCTCGATAATCCTCTCGAGCTTTTTGGAGCTCATCTGTCCATGTGCAAAACGAACGCGCACATCCGGGACAAGCTCCCGCACCATATTCGCCGTCGACTCAATATTCTTCACCCGGTTGTGAATAAAGAAAACCTGTCCCCCGCGCGAGACCTCCTGGCTGATGGCGTCCCGGATCAGGTCCTTGTCAAAACTATGAATTTCCGTTTCCACCGGCTGGCGATTTTCCGGAGGGGTGTTGATGATACTCAGGTCGCGCGCGCCCATCAGCGAAAATTGCAGCGTGCGGGGGATGGGCGTAGCCGTCAGCGTGAGCACATCGACAGTGGCGCGGTATTTTTTAAGCTTCTCCTTGGCGGAGACCCCGAATCGCTGCTCTTCATCCACGACCAGCAGTCCCAACTTATCAAACTCCACATCTTTGGAGGTCAGCCGGTGGGTGCCTACAATGATATCCACTTTCCCCTCTTTCAGCCGTTTCAGCGTCTCCCGCTGATTTTTCCTGCTGCGAAACCGGGAGATCACCTCAATGGAAACGGGAAAATCCTTCATTCGTTTTTTGAAGGTCTTATAGTGCTGGTCGGCCAGAATAGTCGTGGGTACCAGCAGGGCCACCTGCTTGTGATTCATCACGGCTTTAAAGGCGGCACGGACCGCAACTTCCGTTTTACCAAATCCCACATCGCCGCAGATCAGCCGGTCCATCGGGGTATTGGATTCCATATCCTCTTTCACCGCCTCGATCGCACTGCGCTGATCGGGTGTTTCTTCAAATTCGAAGCGGGCTTCCATTTCCGTTTGCCAGGAATTATCCGGCTCAAATTCAAAAGCATCCTGCGACTTTCGCTTCGCATAGAGCTTGATAAGGTCCCGTGCAATATCCTTGACCTTCTTTTTCGTCTGCGCCTTCTTGCGGGCCCAGCGTCCGGAGCCCAGCTTGTCTATGCGCGGCTTCGTACCCTCTTTTCCCGAGTATTTCTGTATTTTGTGCAGGCTGGACACATTGACATAGAGCACCGAATTTTCTTTATAGCGCAGCACCACGGATTCCTGTTCTACACCGCGTACCTCAATGGTTTTAAAGCCCGCGAATGTTCCGACGCCGTAATCGACATGAACCACGAAATCGCCGATATTCAGGTCCCGCAGCTCTTTGAAGGAGATGTTGCTCGTATGCCGCTTTCGACGGACTTTGGGACGATGGTACCGGTTAAAGATCTGGTGGTCGGTATATACCGCCAGTCCCTGTTCATTGAGCAGGAATCCCTGGTGGATCGTTTCCACGGAAAGATGATAGCGGAGGTCCCGGGAGGGCTCGCCCAGCAGCTCTTCAAACCGGTCGCGCTGGCCTTCATTGTCACACAGAATGTAGGTGTCGAATCCCCGTTTGCTCAGGCTCCGGATATCTTCCCGAAGCAGCTTGATGTTGCCGTTGAAATCGGGCTGGGGACTGGCATCGAGACGAATACGCCAGTCGGCCTGCCGGTCTTTTGAAAAACCGCCCATATAGAGTTGCGCGCAGCCCTCCAGCGACCGGTCGAATTGTTCGGTATCCACAAAAAGCCGCTCGGGAGAGAGCTTGTCCTCTTTGTCGGGGAGCTGTTCATATCGCTCGGCGGCCTCCGTAAACCGCTGGTCAATTTCCGACCGGATAAGCGACGGGTTGACTAACAGGACCACTGCATCCTCGTCAAAATAGGAGAGGAGTCCCCTTTTTTCACCCTGGCTCAAACTGGAGGCATCGGGTACGAGGCGCACCGCATTCAGCAGTGATACCGAGCGCTGGGAGTCGGGATCAAACTCCCGGATGGAATCCACTTCATCCCCGAAAAACTCCAGCCGGATCGGATACTCGCCCGTATAGGGAAAGACATCCAGGATGCCGCCCCGGTGGGCAAACTCGCCCGGTTGACTGACAAATTTGACCGATTCATATTCCTGGTCCAGCAGTTCTTCCCGCAGGCTTTCAAATTGGACGGTATCACCGTTTTGGATTGTGATCGAAGACCGGGCAAACAGTTCAGGAGATACAATTTTATCGAATACCGCCGCCGCCGACGTTACCAGCACCCGTTGATTGTGGTGCCTGATACTTTCCAGAACCTCTGACCGCTGCACGACGATCGAGCTGTCGGTAATTTGCTGGTCGTCATAGGGATGCTGTCCGGTTTCGGGAAAGTAGTCGGCCTGGCCGACATCCAGGGCATCGAGATCTCCCTTCATGAATTTCGCCGATTCGCTGTCGGGATGAATCACGACCACCCGGTCGTATTTACGTGACAGCTTTGCCGTTAACAGGGCGGGAGTGGAGCCTACAAAGTGATCCAGGAGCAGGGTATCGCGCTTGCGGATGTGAGTATTGAGTTCCCGCCAGGGAATCTGTGCGGAAAAGGTTTTTAAAACAGACTGTAACGCCATGAACAGTAGAAGGAATTAGTATTGCATTGGCCGGATGTTCGTTCTTCTAAAGATAAGCATTAAAACCGTTCTTTTTGTAATGGATTTTGGAGTCGGTAGGTAGGAGCAAGAAGTGTAAAATGTTTTTTGTTAAGCGTTAAGCTGAAAAGTTGCAGATTGTAGTTTGCAGGTTTGTGGCTAAGGTTGAGGGTATAACTGTTGAATTGCTTAACGTTTGCCGGAATACCAACCATTAAACACTAAATTACCAATATTACTCCTTTGCAAAGGGATGGACAAATCTGCAACTTTTGATAGCTGATAGCTCACTCCATGGCATTACGGAAGACAAAGCGGTCCGTGATAATAGAGAGCACCAGCAGAAGAATGCCAGGAAGCAGAAACCGGGGATAGAGATCCTGGTAATCGGTATAAATGATCTCTTCAATCTCGGTCTTCTCAAGTTCATTAATTTGTCCGTAGATCTCCTCGAGCCGCTCGGTGTCGGTCGCCCGAAAATAACTGCCTCCCGTCATAGTGGCAATTTCGGTAAGCATCTCTTCATCGATATTGACCTCGATATTTTGATAGCGGTTCCCGAATATAGGGTCCTGAACCGGGTAGGGCGCGGTGCCGCGCGTGCCGGCACCGATGGTATAAATTTTAATATCCTGTGAGACGGCCAGGTCGGCGGCCGTAACGGGATCGATCTCACCGGAGTTATTTTGTCCGTCGGTGAGCAGTATGATGACCCTGCTTTCGGCCCGGCTTTCTTTCAGCCGGTTTACGGCGGTTGCGATCCCCATCCCGATGGCGGTGCCGTCTTCGACGACGCCCATCTCCACTTCTCCCAAAAGCCGGTTGAGCAATTCATAGTCGAGGGTGGGGGGGACCGCTGTAAAGCTTTGGCGGGCAAAAAGTACGAGTCCGATCCGGTCGGAAACCCGCTGGTCAATGAAATCAGCTGCGACGTTTTTGGCGGCCTCCAGCCGGTTGGGCTTGAGATCCTCGGCCTTCATGGAAGTGGATATATCGAGGGTCAGCACAATATCGATACCTTCTGCATTGCGCTCCACCGTGGTGTTTTGATACTGGGGGCGGGCCATGGCACAGACCACCAGGGCAAAGGCGATCCACTGAAGAAGGGGAGGGAGATAGATGCCATAGGTCCTCCAGTTACCGGAAAGATCGCTGAAATTCGATGTATCCGAGAATGTAAGGCTGGGGATGCGAGTCCTCCATAGACTCCAGGTGTGATAGCCGATCAGCGGTATCAGAAGCAGCAGCAACCAGAGCCATTGCGGGTTTGCCCAAGTCATGCGTTCACCTCCGCCCTGTTTTGTTTCTGTTCAAAGCGCTCCCGCTCTGCTTCCATCCTGGATTGATGCTCGCGCCGCAGGTGCTCGACGCGGGGACCGTCAATTTCCTTTGCCCGCTGCACGAAGGTCTGGGCTTTGCGGAGGGTCCGTTCCGCCTGGTCGGTCGTCGGCGTAAATTTAGCAAACTTGACCATGTCGGCTTCCTGTAAAACCGTGCGTGTTTCATCAATCAAATCGTTGTCAATGGAACGCGCCTTGAGAGCCTGTATGATTTCACGGCTCGTAGATTCCAGCGCCGGAATATGATGCAGGTCTTCAAAATAACGACGAATGGCATCCCCCAGGTCGATATAGAACTCCTTGAAGTCCTCATGGGTCGCCAGTTCGGTATTTTCAAGCCGGGCAATATCGTGTTGCAGCGTCCTGAGCGGGTTTTCAAAGGGGACGGGGGTGAACGTTGCGGGTTCCGTGGCGGGCTGTTCCTCCTTTTTGGTAAAATAGCGGTACAGGAAGTAGGCTGCTGCGCATAACAGGATAAAAGCCAGAATATAGGGCCACCAGGCCAAGGCAAAGTCGTAGATCGGTTTCAGGGGACGAAAGGCCTCATCGTCCTGGGCCAGCACACTGCGAAAATGGATGGGGACAGGGTTGGTATAAAGGGCAGTAGTATCTTCATCCTGCACCAGCAGAACAGGCAGTTCGGGTAGCGTTGTGTCGGCGGTGCCGAAAAATTGCAGCTGGTAGTGAACACTGTCTTTGTAGGAAGAAACCTTGAATTGTGATCGCGAGCGAATTTCAAAATGATCGGAAGGTAAACTGCTGGAGTCCGGAAATATGATTTCGTCATATTCCCGGTCCCGGTTGAGCGTGACTGAAAAGTCAAAGGTGTCGCCTACCTCCAGGGTATCGGCCGGCGCATACTCCCGGACGGTCTGGGCCCGGCTGTTTTGGGTAAAGCCCACACTTAGCCAAAGCACCAGAAGGAGAATAATCTTGGATATTTGAGTATTGATCACTGCTGCCGCTTATTAATGATTAGTAGTTTAAAACAGAGCCGTAAACTATTTATTGTTATCCTTTTAATGTTATTGACAGTGGCGCTCAAAATAGAAAAAATCTCTCCATCGGAAAAAATTAATATCAAATGGTAAACTGGAAATAATGAAATTTTAAATGTGCATAAAAACAAAGAAAATAGTATGTTTACCAACAAATAACCTAAACCCAAAAAAGTATAAATGCGTATACTACTTTCAGGGATAGTTGCCGGTTTTATACTCTGCGGCTGCACCGGCCAATCACCGGACACTCCCCCTCTCGCCAAGGCATCCACTTCCACCTCCACTTCGCAAAAAGATACTGTTAATACTGAAACTGTTGAACCCACGGAGCTTGATGCTTTTGGCTTCAGGATTAAGGATGTTGAAGTGGAAGAGCGGACGATTGAACGGAATGAAAGTCTGTATCTTATCCTGGATAAGCTTGAGTTCAGCCCCCGCCAGATTTTTTCCATAAGTAACAAAGCGGAAAAAGTAGTCGACTTAAAATCGATGCGTCCCGGTCAGCGTTACCACATTTATTCCGAGTCGGATACGCTATCTTTTCCCGATCGTATTATTTGGCAGAAAAATGAGATGGAATATGTGGTCTTTGACTGGCAGCAGGATTCCCTGGAAATCTACCAGGCGGTACGTCCGCTCCATACCGAGACGACGGTGACATCCGGGACTATTGACAACTCGCTTTATCAGACTATAAGCACCAACGGCGGAAGTCCCTTGCTGGCTCAAAAACTTTCCAAAATATTTGCCTGGCAAGTCGACTTTTTCAGCCTTCGCAGCGGCGACCGTTTTAAGACACTTTACGAAAATCGCTATATCGACGACGAATTTTACGGGGTTGGCGATGTGCTGGCAGCTCAGCTTGAGCACCGGGGGAAATTGTTCAGGGCCTACTATTTTTCCAAAGGTGAGACCGAAGGATTTTTTACCGAAGAAGGAGAGAGTGTTCAGCGAGCGTTGCTCAAAGCCCCTTTCGAGTATGATCATCGCATCAGTTCCCCGTTTTCAAGGAACAGGATGCATCCGACCTTAAACAGGCGAAGGCCACACAACGGGGTGGACTACGCGGCCCCTTACGGAACACCGGTGCTCTCTACCGGGGACGGAGTGGTGACAGAGGCGCGGTATCGCGGGGCCAGCGGAAATATCGTACAGGTTAAACACAACAGAACCTACCGTACGGCTTATTTGCATCTCAAAGGTTTTGCCAAGGGAGTCCGGCCCGGAACGCATGTGGAACAGGGACAGGTGATCGGCTATGTGGGAAGCACGGGACGTTCTACCGGACCGCATCTGCATTACGAAATCAAGCGGAACAACAGCCCGGTTAATCCCCTGACGATGGATTTGCCTTCCTCGGAATCTATTCCCGAAAACCTGATGGCGGATTTCAACGAAGTGAGAGAAGCTTATGACCGACAGCTGGACGGCCGGGAGGCGGGGGGTGCGGGCGAACCCATGATTACACTTAACATGCCCGATTCGATACCTGACATCATCAATACCGATGCATTCGCCGGTGAAAAAATGAGATAAGCGGGCGAACATACGATTCGTTGGTCTGTACTTCTATCATATCGATCTTCAGCCGCATAAGCTGATCATGCAGCATTTGTTTATGCCGCAGGCGTTTTTTACGGTATGCTTTCCGCACTTTTTCGCTGGAGGTGTCCACCAGCACCTCCCGGCCGGTTTCAGCATCTTTTAAGGGGACCAGTCCCAGGTCAGGTAGCTCATCTTCCAGCTTGTCGTTGATAAAAATATTTACGAGGTCGTGCTTTCGATTGGTGATTTTGAGCTGCCGTTGATACTGGTTATCCTGGAAGTCGCTGGCCAGGATAACGATGGCCCGCCGGTTCAGCAGCCGGTTGACATAAGAGAGGGCCCCGCTGATATCGGTTCCCTGTCCCTTCGGCTCGGTGGTGAGCAGTTCGCGAATGAGCCGCAATACATGCAGCCGCCCCTTTTTGGGCGGAATAACTTTTTCAATTTCGTCGGTGAAAAGGATCAATCCCACTTTATCGCCGTTTTGGATGGCGCTGAAGGCAAGGACGGCACAAATCTCAATGGAAAGGTCCATCTTGCTCTGGTCCCGGCTCCCAAACACCCCGCTGGGCGAAATGTCCACACACAGCATGAGCGTCTGCTCGCGTTCCTCTTCAAACTGTTTAATAAAAGGATCGCCGGACCGCGCCGTCACATTCCAGTCGATCTGCCGGATATCGTCGCCGTAGGTATACTGCCGTACTTCCGAAAATTCCATACCGCGTCCCTTGAACGTGGACTGGTATTCGCCCCCAAAGATATTATTGACCATACCTTTGGTCCGGATCTCTATCTTGCGAACTTTCTTGAGGATTTCTTTTGAAATCATAAAGTAGCTTGTTGACATTAGAAGTACGTGGGAAGAATACGGGAAATCGAGGGCAGTTAAAAGCAATAAGATGCCTTTATACCAATTTTCCCTGTAAGAGAGTTGAAATATAAAATCATACCCCTCATTATAAGCCGATCTTAACAATTTGGTAGTACCCAGCTGACTATTTGTTGACAGTGATTTGTTGGCTTGCACGTTTATCTGTTGTTATCGTGCGGGAGCACTAAACTTTTCCAAAAAAATACCTACCTTTGACACGGATTTCCCCAAAGGATTTTTCCTGTAATCCCACAAAATTTTCCGGTTCAGCGTAGGACGGACGGGGAATATGAGATGGCATTACTGTTATATTTTTGTTTCGCATGGGAATCAAATGACCACAGACGATGCCGGTATAACAGGATTCTGCGATTTTTTTGCGTAATATTTTATTAACTTAAAACCTGTATTTATGATCATCGGTGTACCCAAGGAGATAAAAACACACGAGAACCGGGTGGCTTTATTGCCCGGCGGGCTCACAAAGTTAAAAGAAAACGGACACCGTATCCTGGTCGAAAAAGGCGCCGGAGAGGGCAGCGGGTTTCCTGATGGGCAATATGAAGCGGCCGGCGCCACGATCCTGGAAGAGGCGGCGGAGCTCTGGGCAGAAGCTGAGATGATCATGAAAGTCAAGGAACCGCTTGAAGTCGAATATCCCCGGATGAGAGAGGGACAGATTATTTTTACGTATTTCCACTTTGCGGCCAGTGAGTCCCTGACAGAGGCGGTAATTGCATCAAAAAGTATTGCGATTGCCTATGAGACGGTAGAAAAGGCGGATCACTCGCTGCCGCTCCTGATACCGATGAGTGAGGTAGCGGGACGCATGGCATCGCAGGAGGGGGCCAAGTATCTGGAGAAGCCGCAAGGGGGACGCGGGATCCTGCTGGGTGGCATCCCGGGGGTTAAACCGGCTAACGTGATGGTACTGGGCGGGGGTGTTGTGGGGGTGAATGCGGCTAAAATTGCAGCGGGGATGGGTGCAAATGTAACGATTATGGATATTAATATCGCCCGCCTGCGCCAGCTTGACGACTGGATGCCCAGAAATATAGATACGATGTTTTCGTCGAGGGTAAATATTCGTCAGATGCTCCCGCAGATGGATATGATTATTGGTGCTGTACTCAAGCCGGGGGCCAAGGCGCCTCACCTCATCACCAAAGAGATGCTGTCGTCCATGCAAAAGGGCACGGTATTGGTGGATGTGGCCATAGATCAGGGAGGCTGTTTTGAAACGTCTACTCCAACTACGCACGACGATCCCGTATATCAGGTCGATGGCATTGTCCATTACTGTGTGTCAAATATGCCGGGAGCCGTGCCATACACTTCTACCCTGGGTCTTACCAACGTGACGCTGCCTTATGCAGTTGATATTGCTAATAAGGGATGGAAAGAGGCCATGAGGGATGATCCTGAACTGCAAAAGGGACTTAACATCGCCGGGGGCGAGATTGTATATGAGCCTGTGGCCGATGCCTTTAATCTCGATCATACGCCTGTCGGTCGTACGGTATAGCCTGGGAGTTCCCGGTGCAACACTTCATTAGAGCTGAAATAAGCCAGTCAAAATAAATGAGCGTTGACATAAAATAATTTGTTAACTGACAGGTTATAAAATATTGCCATGCATATTGATAGGCAGGCTGTCGGAATTGGTTAATAACTTGTTAATAAGTATTTTTGTTTACCATAAGACATCCCATTATATTTTTGAAACATTAGATAGATAATCGTTGTAACAGGTTTAATCAGATTACATGGGTAAAGTTATTTCTATTGCAAATCAAAAAGGGGGGGTTGGCAAGACGACAACGGCCATCAACCTTGCCGCCAGTCTTGCAGCGATTGAGCATACCACCCTTGTCATTGATATTGATCCACAAAGCAACACGACCAGTGGGTTGGGTATCGAAGCAAAAACAGTTACCAATTCAATCTATGAAGTGCTGGTGGGCGGCGTTGATGCTACGGATGCCGTGCGGGAAACCGAATTACCCTTTTTAGAGATTATTCCCTCGCATATCAACCTGGTCGGGGCTGAAATAGAGATGATCGATCGCGAGGAGCGGGAACGCATCCTGGAAAAAGCCATCCGGGAGCTGGCAGATCAATACGACTTTGTGATTATAGATTGTCCCCCTTCGCTGGGATTGCTTACCATCAACGCATTGACAGCTTCAGATTCGGTGATCATCCCGGTACAGTGCGAGTACTTTGCTCTTGAAGGGCTGGGACAGTTACTGAATACCATAAAGATTGTTCGACAGCACCTGAATACCGACCTGGAGATCGAAGGTGTACTGTTGACGATGTTTGATACGCGAACACGCCTTTCCGACCAGGTCGCGGATGAGGTTCGCAAGTATTTTGAGGACCGGGTCTTTGAAGCGGTAATTGCCCGGAATATACGACTGGCTGAAGCACCGAGTTTCGGTAAGCCTGCCTTGCTATATGATTCGACCAGCCGGGGAGCTAAAAATTACCTGAGTCTGGCCCGTGAAATTATACATCGCAACAGGGAACTTTTTAAGGACAGTCCCGTTTTTGCAAGCAGTTAAGGAGTGATAAGTTATGGCATCGAAAAAAGTTTTAGGTCGCGGCCTCAGCGCTTTCTTTCCCGAGTATGAGGACGAAAATAAGACGAATAAGGAAGAACAAAGTAAGGAAGGTAAAGGTGGAAAAGAGGATGCGGCCGGTACCGGAACCTATGTGGAGCCGGAGCAGCGTGTGAATATTGTATTGCAGGTTCCGGTCGATAATATCCGTGCGAATCCGCATCAGCCGCGTAAAGAGTTTAACGAAGAGCGGCTTGAAGAGCTGGCAGGTTCTATCGAAAATCACGGACTTATCCAGCCCATAACCGTGCGATACATCGGAGAAAAGAGATTTGAATTAATCAGTGGAGAACGACGACTCAGGGCTGCGAAACGAGCCGGAATTGAAGAGCTTCCTGCATATATTCGGGAAGTGAACGATGAGGATATCATCTCCTATGCCCTCATCGAAAATATTCAGCGCGAGGATTTGAACCCCATCGAGGTGGCGCTGGGTTATCAGCGGCTGGTTGAAGAAGCGGATTACACGCAGGCTGAAGTAGCCCGGCGAGTGGGTAAGAATCGTTCGACCGTGGCTAATATGCTGCGTCTGCTCAACCTTCCGCCGTTCATCCAGGCGGGACTGCGGGATGAAAAAATATCCATGGGACATGCCCGGGCTCTTATATCCGTGGAGGATCCCGATGATCAGGAAGCGATATACAAGAAAATTATCAAAAAAGGATATTCGGTTCGCCAGACAGAGAAGGCGGTTAAAGCCTTAACGGAAGAAAAGACAACATCCCAAAGCAGTAGCGGGCAGGATCGGCAGAATGCTTTCCTCAAAGAAATATCGGGCAGGTTGCGCAATAAACTGAGCACCAAAGTCAAAATTAAATCCAAAAAGAATGGTGGCGAAATACGTATCGAGTATTATTCGGATGAGGAGCTGGACCGCCTGCTTGGACTGTTTGAGAATATTTCTTAGCCTGGTAACTTTTCTTTTTGGATGTTCGTTATACAGCTATGGCCAGACATTGCGATCCCAGCTCGATCGGCCCTTTCAGCCTCCCTCGCACTATTCGCTTTCCGCTGAATTACCCGGCTCTTTTGTCGCCCAACAGGATACGGTGGAAGACGGGGAATCGCTGCCCAGTCCCAACAGTGTAATGTACAAGTCAATGATTGTTCCGGGTTGGGGACAGATCGTAAATAAACAGATCTGGAAGGTGCCTATTGTATACGGACTTTTGGGCGGACTGGCATGGTATAGCATCGATCTTACCCAACGTTATCATGATTACCGGGCCGCTTATTATAATTTGAATGATCAAACAGACGACGACCAGCGGTTTGGTCCCACCCCCGACTATATTCCCGAGAGTGCTAATTTGGAACAACTGAAAACCATCCGTAATACCTATCGCAACCGCCGGGATATGGTTTATATCGGTATTGTGCTGGCATATGGACTTAATATTGTCGATGCTTATGTTTTTGCACATATGCGATCGTTTGATGTTTCGGAAAATCTAAGTATGCGTCCATCCCTAAAACCTGATATCATGGCGCGTTCTGCCTTTGGAATAACCTTTTCAGTAGAACTGTTTAAGAAATCCCAGTAAAAGAAGAGAATTCTATGAATAAAGAAGACAGCAATCGTTTTGAGAAAGATAACAATCGTATTGCCCCCGAAAGCTTCGACCAGTCTCACAGCGAAGATGTATGGAGTGTTTTTAAAATAATAGGGGAATTTGCGGAGGGGTATGATAAATTATTTAAAATTGGTCCCTGTGTTTCTATGTTCGGTTCAGCCCGTTCCACGCCTGATAATCCGTATTATAAAATGGCCAAGGAAACCGCTAAAAAGATCACCGAGCAGGGGTTTGGCATTATCACCGGCGGTGGTCCCGGTATTATGGAAGCGGCCAACCAGGGAGCCCAGGAGGGCAAGGGAAAGTCCGTTGGTCTCGGCATAACCTTGCCGCACGAGCAGGGTGTCAACACCTACGTTGATGCTGATTATGTAATCAACTTTAATTATTTTTTTGCTCGCAAGGTGATGTTTGTCAAATATGCCCAGGGCTTTATCGTCTTTCCCGGGGGATTTGGCACGCTGGATGAATTTTTTGAGGCTTTGACTCTTATCCAGACCAAAAAGATAGAGTCGTTTCCTGTTGTATTAGTCGGCAGGGAGTACTGGGGCGGACTTGTTGACTGGATCAAGACGACCATGATTGAGAACGGGACCGTCTCCGATCATGATATTACCCTTTTTCAACTGACCAATGAACCGGATGAAGCTGTACAGATTATTTCAGACTTTTATCGGCGCCATACCCTGAAACCCAACTTTTAGTCCGTATTTCCTCACCATACATCTTTGTGAGAAGGACTGATTAGAGAGGGGGGAAGCCTGGAGTTCTAGTTAGTATCAAAGCCTGAGCGCATTCAAAATCACAGGGTATCAGCATAGGGGAGGATTTTGAATGCGCGGAAATGCAGAGAGGGGCTAAAAGAACGGTTTTACAAAGGGTTCTATTAATCAGATCGAAACATAATAGATTAAAATTTGTTATAAATAACAAAGCGACAACAGGGCATATTTTAATGTCGACTTTGCGAATTCACACAATAAATATGCTGTGAACAGGTTTTACTTTTAAATACATAATTTTATTCATTACATTAATTGCTTTTAACATTCAACCAAAACCGTAGGAATTATGAAGCTGTTTAAAAATAGTTTTGCGACACTATTATTGGCTCTGTTTATCGTGGGCGTAACCAATGTCAACGCCCAGGATAAACGGCAAGCCGTTCAAACCTATAACAAAGCCCTGGAGCTTGTGGAATCGGAAGATTATGAACAGGCGGTAAGCATGTTTAACCAGGCCATAGCCCAGGGCGGGGAGCTGGGGGAAGAGGGACAGGATATTGTCCAGCGTGCCCAGAAACAGCTCCCCACGACCTACTATCAGATGGCGTTGACAGAATACCGGGCTTTCCAAAGCGATAAATCGCTCAGCAGTCTGGATGCGACCATCAGCGCTTTTCGCGAAGCCGGTGAAATAAGTGAAGAGTATGGCAATGAACAGATTGCCGAAAAAGTTCCGGGCGTCATCACCCAGCTGATGTATAACCGGGCCCTGCTGCAGTATCAGCAGGAAGAGTTCGACGAAGCCCTGGCCACGCTTGATGAGGTGATAGAGCGCAATGCCAATTATGCCAAAGCGTATTACCAAAAAGGTATTGTCACGAAGAATATGGAAGGCAGCAGCCTGGATGAGGCCCTCGGCTTTTTTGATAAAGCCATGGAGGTAGGGGAGCAAAACAATGATAATGAGATTGTGACCCGTGCTCAGGAGGCCGCCGCCAGCGAGCTGATTTACCGCGGCTCGCAAGCAAATGACAACGACGATTATCAGACCGCTATCACCTTGTTGAACCGGGCGCTGGAGTATGATTCTTCTTCTGCGGAAGCTTATTACCGTCTGTCGGAAGCCTATAATGGCCGGCAACAGTGGGCGGAAGCGGTAGAGGCTGCACAACAATCGATTGAGCTCAATAACGGTGGTCGTACGGACCAGGCAAAGAACTATTTCTCGCTGGGTACTGCTTACCAGGGCTTGGGTCAGCGTGCCGATGCTTGTGACGCTTTCGATAACGCCGCCTATGGATCCTTCAAGTCCTCGGCGGAGCACAAGATGGAATTTGAACTCAAATGTGAAAATATCTAAGATCTGATATTGATATCGGTCATTTATTATCATTTTCAGAAGGGCTCCGGATATTCGGAGCCCTTTTTTATTGGCTCCAATACGCTGTCGTTCAAGTCACTATTCTTTTCTTTTATGTAAGCCTTCCTTTGGCTATTTTCCGTTCTGAAATTTTGACGTAAACTTCAAATACTTTCCGGTACTTATACTGATGAGTCACTCTTCCAACTCACTTGATGACCTTTGTGTGAATACAATACGAACGCTGGCGATGGATGCCGTTCAAAAGGCCGGCTCGGGACATCCGGGCATGCCTATGGGGATGGCCGATGCTGCTTACGTTTTATGGACAAAATTCCTGAAACACAATCCGGCTGATCCCGGGTGGTATGATCGCGACCGGTTTATCCTTTCCGCCGGACACGGTTCCATCCTTCTGTACAGCCTGCTGCATCTCACCGGCTATGAGCTGTCCCTCGAAGAGTTAAAGAACCTGCGGCAGCTCGACAGCCTGACGCCGGGCCACCCGGAAGTGCATTTGACCCCCGGCGTCGAAACGACCACGGGTCCCCTGGGACAGGGCTTTGCCACCGGCGTGGGGATGGCGATGGCGGAAGCGCATATGGCTGCGAAATTTAACAGGGACGGGTATCCCGTTACGGATCATTATACCTATGGCATCGTCAGCGACGGCGACCTGATGGAAGGCATCTCTCAGGAAGCGGCGTCGATGGCAGGGCACCTGAAGCTGGGCAAGCTGATCTATCT
>NZ_JBEPWZ010000039.1:0-17464 GCF_041642155.1 Fodinibius sp. | reverse complement strand
AAATTGGTCAAAAGAACGGTTTTGCAAATCACTCTGTAAAAAGAAAGGGCCCGCAACATACGTCGCGGACCCCTACCGCCCTAAAGAATACCGTGATTACTTCCTTCGTTGCTTATTGCTTTCCGGGTTTTACTCCTCCGAAGTCGCTGGTAGTTCAATTGTGCCTATCTCAGCTGTCCCACCAACAGTCACGCTCACGTCTTCTTCCACTACGGATTGATAGGCCTCATTCCTGGAATCCAGAGCCACGTCATAGCTGCCCTCCTCCAGGCCAATAATTCTGAAATCACCACTTGTAGTGTCGGCAATCGTGGAAGCAAGCGTATCGGTACCCGCAATGGCATAGACAACGGGACGAGATTCAGCGGGATCGGCAGTTCCTTCTATGTTCCCGGTAATCGCTTTTTCTTTTGCGGTAATGACCGGTTTCAAAAGATATTTTACAGGATTGCCCGGCGGGCCCGCGGCAACAACAGAACGACTGGCGTCAAAATCAAGCAGCAGTATATATTCAATATCAGGTTCTATCTCTGCGTTTATATTAAGCTTGATTCCGGTCTGAGGACCACTGGGGACCTTCATATCATGGGCTTGCCCGTTAACTTCCACACTATGACCGCTTTCGCTTAGGATAAGTCGAATTTGGTTGTAAACCCCCGGTTCAAGTTCACTGCTGCCAATTACTTCTGTAGCACCATTAACAAGTTCCAGTAAGTTATAGCTTTGTTGAGGCTCATTTAAAACAGTCCATCCTTCCTCATCTTCGGCATTATTGACTTCCACCCTTTCGATGAAGACGTTTACCGCATCTGCTGAATCTATCGGGGCATCTGTCATTTGAACGGTCATCGTTCCCATACCTCCATCTGCTCCAAGCCCGTTGTCACTGGTTTCGCAACCGACAACAAGTACTGAAATTCCAAGCAAGAGTGAAAGAGGAACAGATAATATTTTATTTTTTTGTAGCATTATATTTTTTTTAATAACTATTAATCATATTTGTTTGAATTCTGCACATAAGACGACCGGGCATCCAAAAGGTTACAAGATTTTTTTTGCAGTTGAGTCCGTGCTTTCCATTGCAGGGGGGTGGGGGGCGGCGTGACAGCTATACGTGGAAAGGCAGGTTGCGTTACCTCTTTACATGATATGCCATGCCCGGTGGAACGATTCCTACAGATATTTTCCCGTACATGGGTCGTTCCATTTGTGGGACAACGCAAAACCGCCGAAATCGTTGGTGGCTGGTTAAA
This sequence comes from Fodinibius sp., assembly GCF_041642155.1. Lineage (NCBI taxonomy): Bacteria > Pseudomonadati > Balneolota > Balneolia > Balneolales > Balneolaceae > Fodinibius > Fodinibius sp. The sequence continues at coordinate 16,211 of NZ_JBEPWZ010000039.1, read as the reverse complement.
TTGTGCTGGTGTACCCGCGGCGCCTACGCTCTCAGTTACACTCCCTTATAATCGTCATAACAACAATAAAGAAGAAAATTAACTACCCGTTGGGACCATTATTACCACCGCGGTTGTTATTGCCGGGATTATTGTTGTTATTGCCGCGATCGGGACGACGCTCCAGCCCCGGGGGGATGTTTCCCGGGGGACCGCCGCCAATATTGCCATTGAAAAGATTCTGTAGAACCTGCTTGGCCGGTGTTCCTTTTTCCATTTGTTGAGCCGCACCTTCGATCACCGAGGACGCAGGCAGCTGGCTGCGCTGCTGCCCCATCTTCATCGCTGATGGAAGCTGCTGTAACTTGTCGGCATCAAAACCGCCCCGGAGTGCCCTGATAATCAGGGAAGCAGAAATTTCGGGCTGACTGGAACTGGTAGGTAAGTCGGACAGGACACTGACCGCCGCAAGTACGTCGCCGGCTGAACGCGTGGAGAGAATTTCTTCACTTCCGATTTCATTAAAAATACGATTGATTTGACTCGCTGGAATTTTTTGAACAAATGATTTAGACGCTGCCCTGATCATCTCCCCACGGAAAATATTTTGTGACATCGATTGCCCCGTACGCCCCATCATCTGTTGCACTTCCGACCGCTTCATCCAGGGATCTACTATTTCAGCGGCTTGCCTCATTCCCTCTCCTATATTATGAACGGCGGGAATAATACGATCTGCCGGAACCCCTTTTGATAGTCCCTCCAGGGCTTTATCAACAGCCACTTGACCCGGCAGGTTTTGATCAGATAAATCCAGAGCCGATTCCAGGATCTGCTGAAGCTGCTGGTTGCTCATTTCCTGGCTTTGGGCTCTTCTGAGGAGCTCTGCCACGGCCGACTGTTCGATCCCTGCAGCTTCAGCTTTTTCTATCAGGGCCGAAACCTCCGTGCCTTGCGCCTGGACCAATCCGTCCGCCGACAACAGGAGTCCACCCATGAATACTGTAAATAAAAGATGTTTTAAAACATTCATAGTCTTATGGTAAAATTATTCAACTAATATCATTGCATTTTCACTGTCGAACCCGTCACTGACGGTATACACTTCATCGGAAAATTCAAGCCACTCTTCTGAATCTCCTCGTACTCTCAGTACTTTGTATTCATAGGCCCCCATCTTCAGCGAGAGTTGGGTGGTGTATGTATTCTCAGACTGCTCCGTCAAAGGTATACCGTCTTTGTTCCAGTTGTTAAAACTTCCCACCAGATACAGGCGCCCCTCGCCCGAGAATGTTATATGAATCTCTTGCTGATCGCTGTCTTTATCCCATTCCGGCGTAATAGCTGGAGCACCGCTGTTTAGTTTTGGTTCAATACTGAATCGTACGCCTCCCGAGACGTTAAAATCGTCAAGATTCTTTTCCGCATTATTATCTAAAAATCGCATTGCCCCGACATCGGCAAAAAGTGCAAAACGCTTACTCACAGGCAGAGTGCTTTCCAATTTCAGGCGTATAATGCGATTTGTGTGGTCGGCCGTCGTCGTTGTAGCCCCTTCCCCGGCAGGGGGAATCGTATTTGTGCCCCCGCTGCTTTCCGTTACCGCTTGTTGAAACTGGTATTGTTGCACATAACCGGCCAGGGTGATCGAAGCTCCATTTCGGAAATGGTAGCCTGCTGAAGCCTGAGTGGTAAATCCTTTCTGAATATCGGGCAAAATATCCATCCCTCCGAAAATTCCGGCAGTGACCCTCCAGCGATAAGTTGGCCATGTTTCGAATTCCAGGCTGTAGAGGTCCAGCCGGTCGGATAGCTCATCCACCTCTCCATAGTTCCGGTAATTTCTGAAGCTGGAACCCAATTTGGTTCGAACGAGGGTAAAAGGAGTCAGAAACCAGGTGATTTTGGGTTGTACCCAAAAGAATGTTCGGCTGTACTGATTTTGCATAAAGCTGCTTCCCCCCTCCACCCCAATACTAAGCTTATTTGCAAGTCGGTAATTATAATCCAAAAGTCCTATGCCTCCCTTCCAGGTGGAAAGCTGTTCATCAAAAAAGGGTTCATAGATCACACCGCCCGTCAGCGAAAGGGAATGCCCGTTGCCATACCAGAAAGACTGGCCCAGGAGAGACGTAAAATTATATCCTGCTTCCATTGTACTGTCCCATTCTCCCAAAAAAGGATTCAAGTAACTGTTCGTCGAGTATCCAACCCGTGAATCGAGAGACAATATCGTTTGTCCCTGCTGGCTAAAACCGGCTGACGTTATTAATAAAAACAGCCCCAAAATGAGCGGTACTTGCCTCATAAATAGATCACAGCATTTTTATTGCCAAAACCATCATCGCGGTGTACGGGTGCCAGCGGATCGGTGACCCACTGTTCGCCGTTCTTTACAAACATATAATGGTGCTCCCCGCGCTTCACCGATATGAGGCCGGTCCACACCTGTTCACCATTTACTTCCTGGCGGGTCAGTTCAACGGGCTCCCAGTCATTGAAATCACCCGCCACGGATACCGACTGTGCTTCCTCATCGATGTAAAAAAACCGAAGGATGACCTCTTCCTCGTCACTCTCAGAAGAGACCTGCTGGAAAGAATCATTCAAATCAGCACTTTCGGCGCTCGCAAGGGGACGTTCATTTCCCATATTCTGAACCATATACAGCGGATAGCCGAGCGAGAATAACAGCATAACAGCGATCACAAAAGCGTAAACAGGCCGCCACAGTACCTGTTTGGGAATCCACAAGCTGCGATACCAGGCTTTCAGCCGGCCGGTAACACCCGGGGATTCGGATTCACTCATCCCGTAAACTTCCTGCATCACCCGTTCCGAAAATCCTTCCGGGACGGGATTTGTCTCCGATTGAAGCGAGGCGGCGGATACCGTTTCAGTAATTTGATGTTCAAAGCGAAGCATAGATCGCAATTCGTCGTCCTCTGCAATATCATGAAGAGCCTGCTTCTCCTCTTCCGGCGACAGCTCTCCGTCTATATATTGTTGGAATAGTTCTTCCCTGTTCTTCATATTTCAGCTGTTTTGTTCGATAAAAGCTTTTAATTCCTTTTTAGCCCGATAAACGCGTACCTTCAATGCTCCTTTGGAAGCGTCAAGCCGTTGAGCCATCGCCTGGTATGTCATTCCCGCCTCATACTTCATTAAGAATGCTTCCGCATAATCGGTGTTTATCTCCTTTAGTCCCTGTTTCAACAGCGCGATCCATTCAGCTTTTTCCAGTTCCGCATCAGGCAAAGGATATGTTACCACGTGTTTTTTGAGATCCTGTTCTCCCACTTCGTTAAAAGATTCATTCTTCCGCCGTATATTCTTTGCATAATCCCGGCAATGGTTATAGGCAATACGGTACAGCCAGGAAGAGAATTTTGATTGCTTGTTAAAGGAAGACAACCTCTCATAGGTTTTAACAAATATTTCCTGAGCAAGTTCTTCCGCTTCATCCCTCTGACTCACAAATCGATTCACGATATTAAACACCAACGGAGCATGCCGATCGACTAATTCACGATATCGATCCTTCTGTCCATTCAGGACGGCTTCTACTATCTGAAATTCTTCTTCCGAATCTTTCATTTGAAATCTTAAACTAAAGAATATGTAACACAGTCGACGGAACCGACCCCATCACATCATAAACTAAAGTTCAGATAGTTTCCACTTTTAATATAAGACGATATTATAAGACGATTGTAATTGCTGATGGTTACAAAATATTTTTTTAATTTAAACCTTCCATAAAGTCTAAGGGGGAATATCATCTCATTGGAGCAGGTTTGAAATATATCTCTTACTTAATTATGTAAAAAAGAAACTTTTTACCCTTTAAACGCATTAAAAAGGCAACCGTTAACCTAAGGAGAAAACAGTGGAACAGTCGTTTGAAGATATTCTGGGTTCGCTTTCGGGAATCAGAAAAACAGCCCAGGAGCTGAGGGAAATTCTTCTGGCCAACCTGGTAATGGTTGGTGAAATTCCCGCCCCCACCTTTGGAGAGAATGACCGTATGGAGTTTGTGCTGAACCGATTCAAAGAAGCCAGTATTACGAAAAATTCGGTGGATGAAGTCGGTAATGGCATCGGTATCCTGGAGGGAAAAGAAAACAGCGGCAACATCCTGGTAGTGGCCCACGCCGATACGGTCTTCAACACCAAAGTGGATCATACCATACAGATTCAACCTGAGAGCGTTACCGGTGCGGGCGTTGCCGACAACAGCCTTGGACTGGCTGTTCTATCGACCCTTCCCACTTTCCTGGAGAAACTGGACATTGAATTAAACCACAATCTTATTCTCATGGGCGCTACCCGAAGCCTGGGGCGCGGTGACCTGGAGGGACTTCGTTTTTTTCTTTCCAATTTTGAGCAGCCGATTAAGGCGGGCGTGGGCATTGAAGGCGTCGAATTGGGTCGCCTTAGCCACACCTCCATTGGCATGAAACGGGGTGAGATAACCTGCCGGGTCCCTGAAGAATACGACTGGTCTCGTTTTGGAGATGCCAGCGCTATCCTTACTCTCAACGAGGTAATTAATCATATCAACGAAATACGCCTGCCTCAACGTCCCCGAACCAGTATTGTGATGGGCTCCATAGAAGGCGGAAGTTCTTTTAATACCACAGCTCTTAAAGCCAAGCTTCAATTTGAAATTCGCTCCGAATCTTCCCGGATGGTACAGGATATTCACCAGTCGATGGAAGAGATTGTAACTGAAGTTGCATCCCAAAGCGGCGATACCATCCACCTTGATATCTTTGCCCAGCGTGAACCGGGTGGTGTTTCGTTCTCTCACCCGTTGATACGCCATACCCGCCGCATCATGGATCAGCTGGATATCGCTCCGCGCCCCGGTCCCAGTACTTCGGAGCTCTCTGCCTTTATCGACCAGGATATTCCGGCGATAACGCTTGGTCTAACACACGGCGACAATGTTCATGAGACCAATGAAAGCATTGAAATCAAGCCCATATATACCGGCATCGCACAAATTATCGGCACATTATTAGCAATTGATGGAGGATATTGTGAAGAAGATTAAGAATTGGATCGACGACAACACCTATCACCACTCACAGTTTTGGGACCTGAAAAAACTGGTGGAAAAAAAGGAAAAAAATGGGCTGACCATATCTTTGTGTCTCCCTACGCTCAATGAAGAAAAAACGATCGGGAAAGAAGTCATTATCTTCAAGTCTGAACTGGTAGACCGGTATCCTTTGCTCGATGAGATCGCAGTGATTGACTCGGGATCGGACGACCAGACCCGTGAAATAGCAGCAAACTTTGGAGCGGATGTATACCTCGCTGATGATATCCTGCCCGGACTGGAAAAGAAGAAGGGCAAGGGCGAAAACCTGTGGAAGGCGATACACCAGCTGGAAGGAGATATTATAGTCTATGTCGACGCCGATATCAGCAATATCCATCCCCGGTTTGTATATGGGCTGGTGGCACCGCTCATTTATCGCGAAGAAGTCAAATATGTAAAAGCATTTTACGATCGTCCCCTTGCCGTATCGGGATCGGTACGACCTTCGGGCGGGGGACGCGTAACAGAAATCCTGATACGTCCCCTCTTCTCGCTGTACTTTCCGGAGCTTACCGGAATTATCCAGCCACTTTCGGGAGAATATGCCGTTCGGCGGGAAGTACTCGAAATGATCAACTTTCCTATCGGATACGGGGTTGAGACTTCACATCTTATTGATGTATATACCAAATATGGCCTCGATGCCTTCGCTCAAACCGATCTGGACCAGCGTGTGCATGAAAACAAGCCTACGCGAGCCCTGGGCAAGATGGCTTTCGGCATCCTGCAGACCTTCATCAAGCGGGCTAAAGCGCTCGATATCATTCAGGATATATCTGATTTCAATACTATTTTACGCCAGACACAGGCAAAAGACAACGTCTATGAGCAAGTGGAACTCGAAATCATCGAAGAAGAGCGTCCCCCGATGATCGAGATTGAAGAGTATCGCGAAAAATTTAATCGATCGATGGATTGACTGAAAAACCAGGATGAATAAAGAGCAGCTGATTCAACGCATTCGTACGCTTACTCATCCGCTCGAGCCTGTTTCAGCGGGACACTCAACCCAGCTGCAGGCGATCAGGGGAATTCGCTGTGTGGCCTTCGATTTTTACGGTACCATGTTTATCTCGGCCGTGGGAGATATCGGGGTTGATGAGAAGCAACAGCGCCAGAGTCCCGGATGGTTTACCGAGGCGCTGGAAGACAGCGGGTTTACCGTAGCCAAGCCGGATGTCGGTCACAGGGGCATCGACATTTTTGAGCAAACCGTAGAGAACCACGTCCGCAGGGCACGTGAGGAGGAGATCGAGTACCCGGAACCCGATATTGTAGCCGTCTGGCTGGATGTGCTGAACGATCTCAAGGCATCAGGTGACATCCGGGGCGAGACAAGCCGAAATAAGGCCATTCAATTCGGCATCGAATTTGAGTTTCGTATCAATGATATCTGGCCCGTTCCCAACCTCGATACAGTCTTGAAGCAGTTAAAAGATCGCGGACTGGAACTCGGTATTATTTCCAACTCCCAGTATTATACCCCTATTGCTTTTGAAGCTTTGCTCAATCAGCCGCCCGGTGATTTTGGATTTAACGAGAACTTGTTGATCTGGTCCTACCGGACCGGACGAAAAAAGCCCTCGACTGATCTCTACAGTATATTTACGGAAGCGGCGGAAAAAGAGCAGTTAAAACCACGCGAAGTATTATATGTCGGAAATGATATTCGCAAAGACATAGCACCGGCCAAGGAGGTGGGACTGCGTACCGCCCTGTACGTGGGCGACCAGAGATCTATTCGCCACCAGCCGGATGATCTGAAAAAATCCCGGTATCGTCCCGATCTTATTGTGGATGATCTCAGCCAGGTCAATGACTGCCTAACGGCTTAGCCAGACCGTTTCAAAAGGCTCTAATATTAATTCGGGGGAAACAGAGCGTACCTCCCCCTTCAGCAGGTCGGTCACTTCCTTTTGTTCTTTCGTTCCCGTGAACGAAGACAGGTCGGCCCCCGGTACCCTGACCTGCTTGCCGGCTATGTTGCTAATGATCAGGATTTCTTCCTCCTGCCGGACCGCTGTCCGGGTAAAAGCAAACAGGTCGCTGCCTAAATCCAACACCTCTTGTTCGGCCTCGGGATTAAAAGCGGGATGTTCCTTCCGGATATTCAGCGCTTTTTTGTAAAAATTCAATACTATATGTGCCGGGTCGGACTCGTCCTCTACCCTGCTTATCAGCTCTTCGTAGCTCCACTTTTTCCGGTTGATCGAACGTTTTTCCCCCTTTTTTAAAACGCCCGCTATATAATTATTAGAAGCCACCAGGTTTTGAAAATAGATGCCGGGAACGCCCTGCAGGCTCAGCATGATGATCTGTGAACACAGGTACCGCTTCATCTGGAGTTCTGTCTCCTCCCGCCCCGGTTCCGAAAAGGCATCGAAGTAAGTGATATTCAGTTCATAGGGACTTTGCGTACCGTCGGAGTTGGTTTTATAGGATACAAATCCTCCCCGCTCCTTGGTACTTTCCATAAGATAGTCGAACTCATCCTCCGGTACCAGCCCTTCCAGTGGACGAACTCCGATACCATCGTGAGAGGCTGTGAAGTTGAAATAAGTGCAGCCCTCCGGCGGTTCCGGCAGTTCCCCGGCCCATTCGGCAAGATATTGGGAATTTTCCGTCAGCAGGGCATGCAGCAGCAGGGGCGGAAGGCTGAACTGGTAAATCATATGGGCCTCGTCGCCTTCTCCGAAATAACTCACATTTTCCTCGAACGGGACATTCGTTTCGGTAAGAAGGACGGCATCGGTATCAATATGATCCACGATATCCCGGAAAAGCTTGACGACGTGATGGGTTTTTTCCAGATGGATAGACGTCGTTCCTATCTCCTTCCACAGGTACGCGATGGCATCCAGACGAATGAGCCTGATTCCCTTCGAAAGATAGAAAAGAAATATATCGATGAATTCCAGCAGCACTTCCGGATTAGAAAAATCCAGATCTATCTGATCATCACTGAAGGTGGTCCACACGTGACAAAGGCCATTACTGGTTTCCACGGCTGTATATAAGGGAGAGCTGCGGGGCCGAATGACCTGGGAGAGATTCACAGTGGGGTCAATCTCGATGAAATAATCCTTGCCGGGCTCCTTGCGCATCTGGTAGTTTTCAAACCATTCGCTAAAGCGTGAGGTATGGTTGATGACCAAGTCAGCCATCAGCCGGTATTTACCGGCCAGGTGCTCCACGTCGGACCACTCCCCCAGGTCCTCCCGTACTTGCTTGTAGTCAATGACCGAAAAGCCTTCGTCCGAAGAACTTGGGAAAAAAGGTAAAATATGAACTGAATTGACAGCGTCATCCAGATACCGGCCGAGAAAATCATCCAGGAACCGGATTTTGTGCTTCGTATGTCCATTTTGATTAATGACATCTGCATAAGCGATTAATATCGCGTCCTGTTCACTCCAGGACGGATAATAATCCTGTTTCTCCAGAACCCTGAACTCGTATTCCTCTAACAATCCTTTGATTCGGTCGACAAGCGCTTCAGCAGTATCCCGATCATAAATTACACGAAGATGTTCCAAAACCTTTTGCTCAAATACCATATGATATGAATATGCTCTTCCTGCTATTTTAAATCCTAAAAATAACTATTGAAATCTTAAATGAAAGGGGGAAATTCCAAAAATCCATTTCCATTCAATTTTTTGCCTGTCCGCTTCGTTGTATCAGCAGTATGCCCCAAGAGCGTACGTATGTCGTACACATAAGACCTGATTGACTATGAAAATAACATTCCATTTATGGTAAACCTTAAGCAGGTTAATTTAGGTATCTAAATGAGTAATTATTACCTTTAGGATAGAGAAAAATAAGTATCCAAGACATTAAACTGCGTTTTCCCTATGGACCGCGAAGCATTTCAGGAACGATTTGGACTCATCGGCGAATCAGCTGCATTAAAGCAGGTTATCGACAAGGTTATACAGGTAGCTGATACCGATATCACCATCCTCCTGGAGGGCGAAAGCGGAGTAGGCAAGGATATAACGGCCAAGGCCATCCATGAAGTAAGCAAACGAAAAAATGAAAACTTGGTTATCGTGAACTGCGGTGCCATTCCTGAAGGTATTATTGAAAGTGAGCTCTTTGGCCATGAAAAGGGCGCTTTTACCGGTGCTCATGAAGCCCGGGAAGGTTATTTTGAGAAGGCCGACGGCGGGACCATCTTCCTGGATGAAATCGGAGATACTCCGCCCAATGTACAGGTGAAGCTGCTGCGCGTCCTTGAATCCGGCGAATATTTTCGCGTCGGTTCCAGTAAAATGCGCACCACGGACGTAAGAGTCATCGCAGCGACAAATAAAGATCTTTGGAATCTCGTACAGGAGGAGAAATTCAGGGAAGATCTTTACTATCGACTTGACACCGTTAAGGTTAAACTTCCGCCTCTCAGGGAAAGACAGGATGATATTATTCCCATTTTCCGGACATTCGTCACTGAATTTTCAGCCAAATATGATTCCGTATTCAAAGGATTTTCAGACGAGGCCAAAGAACTTCTGATCTCTTACCGGTGGCCGGGCAACGTCCGGGAGTTGCGCAACGTTGCCGAGCAACTGGTTGTACTGGAAAAATCACAGTTTATTGATACCGAAAAGCTTCAGAAATATCTAAAGGGACGCCAGCACACGGGTTCTGCGGATAACCTGCCGATGTTGGCTGATCAACACCAGAAAACGTCCTCAAATGGATCCTTCGGAGACGGGGAGCAGCAACTGATTTACCGGGCGCTGGTAGAGCTTCGCAATGATATTAGCGAGCTTAAAAAGATGCTCGGTACCTTCCTGTATTCTACGTTTTCCCAAAAAAATCTCAAAGCTTTGCCCCAAAACATCCAGGACGAAGTGCAGCATGGCAATATATCGGACCTGGATATTGACGTTGATGACACGGCCGGAGAAGATAAAGATATTGGCGTTCAGTCTTTTGCCGAAGCCGATATTTCAGAAGAAAGAGAGGAGCAGGAGGAAGAAATATTTAACCAGTTTTTCAATACCGGAACGATACCTTCCATAGAAAAGACCGAGCAATTTCTCATTGAACAGGCGCTGCATAAATTTGAGGGTAATCGCCGCAAGGCGTCGGAAGCACTGGGTATAAGTGAACGGACATTATATCGCAAGCTCGATCAATATGACCTGCAATAAAAACATAACGTTAGTACTGTTGTTACTGGCAAGTCTGACCCTTGCCGGCTGCTTCAGGTATAGTTTTACCGGAACTTCCATCCCGGAAGATGTTAATTCGGTCTATATTCCCTTCTTCGCGGACCAGTCATCCAGCGGGGTAGGCAACCTGAGCGATCGGCTCAATGATGTACTCGTTGATCGCTTTATCAATCAAACACGCCTCCAGCTGGCCAACTCACAGGCCACAGCCGATGCCGTATTGGAAGGATCCATTGTCCGCTATACGAACGGTCCCTTCAGCGTTACGGGAGAGGATGAAACGAGTTTGAATGAGGTCACCATCAGCATTAGTGCGACATTTCAGTACATTGACGAGGAAGAACCGGAATGGAGTAAATCGTTCAGCGCTTCAGCCACTTATGATATCAATGAAAATCCTATTGATGGAGAAACAACGGCCGCCGCAGAAGCTCTGGGACGAGCTGCGGATAACATGTTCAATGATGCGGTAAGCGGCTGGTAATTCCAATGATAATTTTTTGCCTGCTTTCCCCATCTATTCGTATAATGCAGGGTGATAGCAGGTACGGGAACTTTTAAACAGAATAGATGCTTCAACTACCTTTTAAAATATCCAGGTCGCTTTCCTCGTATGCGGAACAGTTTGATGAGAATCCTGTTCGGGCCACTCAGCGGCTCAAGAAACAGTTGGGAAAACGAGGTCCCGATGCTGTCGGATACTTTTTACTGGCCTGGTTTTACCATTTGCGCGGGATGCACGAAGAGGCCGTGGAAGAAGCGCTCCGGGCGCGCATCTTTGCACCCGGAAGCTCGTTTTTTCGCAAGCTGCATTACTACCTGAGTCACCCCCGTACCTTCGAGGCCTGGACGCCCGATACCACGTCATCCGGGTATAGCTCCACTTCGTCATCAGTAGCGGACCGGAGAAGTCCGGTGTTGGATTTAGACTCGCTCATACAAAAACTATCTGGCGTCAAAAGCAACCGAATAAAACCCAAAGAAGCTTTTCCAAACGATATAAACCCACGTAAACGGGATGTGAAGGCCAGCGAGGCAGATGATATTGTTTCAGAAACATTGGCTAAGATCCATGAAAAACAGGGAAAAATAGAGACGGCTATTCGATCTTACCAACAGCTTAAACGTATCAAGAGGGATAAAAGCGACTATTTTGACGAGCAGATCAACCGTCTCAGAGAAATTAAACGAAAAAATTCCGAAGAGGAATAGTGATCACCCCGTAACAAATGGATTGGCCTGCTTTTCATGTCCAATGGTCGTTTCAGGTCCATGCCCGGGATAGACGACCGTTTCATCGGGCAACGTATAGAGTTGTTCCCGTATCGAAGTCTTTAAGAGGGACATATTTCCTTTATAAAGATCCGTACGGCCCACTCCCTCTTTAAAAAGCGCATCCCCGGCAATAACGCTCCCGCTGCTTTCGTGGTACAGCGCAAGGTGATCCGGGGAGTGACCCGGCGTATAGCGTATGTCGAACTCAAAAGGTCCTATCGTCCAGTCTTTGGCTACAGGCAATACCTTCGGCTCAAAATTAAAGTCCCGGGCCCGGAACCCAAACAAGGCGGCCTGGGAGGCAAAGTTTTTCCACAGATAACGATCTTTGTCACTTAAATAGACCGGAACGTCAAAATGGTCGAGCACCATTGACAGTCCGAACAGATGATCCACATGGGCATGCGTCAATAGAATAGCCAGAAAATGTAGTTCCCGTGAGTCCAGCATCGATCGGACTTGGCTAAACTCATCTTTATCGGAAAACCCGGGATCAATGATCAGTGCCTGCTTCTCTTCAGTAAGCAGGTAAGTGTTTTCGGCAAACGGACCGACGGTAAAACAGTTGATTTGCATAAAATAGTGTTACTTAACAAAAGATTACAGGTCCTGGGCTTGAAATACGGCCCGTACTATATACCCCCCGGCCTTGACCTTGAACAAAATCCCTGATGTTACAAATCATCGTTCGGTCAATGAGGTCTTCCGCACATGCCGGTTCAACCTTCCTTAACAAAAAAAGGATGCATCTCAACGGTGACATGCATCCTTGCAAAAATTTTGTGGGTAAATTAGAAATTAGTCCTTGCCGTACCGCTTCTTAAAGCGATCGATACGACCCGCTTTCTTCTGAAAGTTCATGTTGCCCGTGTAAAAGGGGTGATTCTTGGAGTCCACTTCACTCCGGTAAACACCGTTTTCAGGATCCATGGTACTTCGCGTTTTAAACTCTGTTCCGTCACTGAGAACAACTGTAATTTCGTTGTATTCTGGGTGAATTCCTTTTTTCATAAGATCATTGAATTTCTTTATTGCTTATTTCAGGTTAGCAAAGATAAGGTTATATATATCTATTTGCAATCCGAACCCGCCTTTCTCACGAGGAAAATATACAGTATAATGCTAAACTTCCTGAAAGTAATGATGTATTATTCTTTATCTGCATCTGTTGACCATAAAATGCGGTGCGGCGGTGATAACAGGACCTCTGTACTGCGCCCCCCAAGCTTGTTCGACGCAGGTACGCAGCTCTATTTTATTTTTGATTCACCTTGTACATGAGAAGAAATTTTTCGTTGAAAAAGCGGGTCAGTTACTCATCAAAGTTCTCGAAATCGTCGAAATCATCCATGGAACCGAGCATGCTTCCCAGCATGTCGGAATAGGAACGCCGGTCTTCCAAATCTTCTTTGCCCAACATCGAGTGTTGATGCAAGGCTTCAATCACAAAATCCATAAATACGTATTTCTCTTCTGTATGATCCGGGTTCACTTTTTCTTCGACAATACCCTGCAGCCCCGTGATCCCGGAAAGTGCTTTCCGGTATCTTTTTTCCGGCATATTATCACTGATCTCAAGGGTATTGCCTTCCGCAAACCAGTCCAATACGGGTTGATAAATACTCGGATCTTCCTGCTTTTTTTGCTCTTCAGGATCCGGAAAATACCGGCCGAACGTGCGTTTCACGGCCTTTCCGATAATATGTTTTGCCACATTCAGCGCGCCCTCCTGCTCTCCTTCATATACCAGTTCAAGTTTACCGGTCAGGGCCGGTATGGTATGGAAAAGATCGGTCACGCGTACCGTCACTTCCGCTTCATTATTGACCAGAGCTCGCCGTTCAGCGGATGAGATCATCTGTTCCATTGCCGTGATGGTCATACGTGTAGAAACACCACTTTTTTGGTCGATATATTCTGATTCCCGGGCTTCAAAAGCCGTCTGTTCCAGCAGTTCTTTCATTACTTCAGGCACCTCCACCCTCACCAGGTCAGTCCTGTTTGTCCATGCTTCTTGTTCGGTAATCTCCATTCCAATGGTTATTTCACGCGGATAATGCGTCATTATCTGGGAATCGATGCGATCCTTCAGCGGCGTAATGATGCTACCGCGGTTGGTATAATCTTCCGGATTGGCCGAAAAGACCATAAGCACATCAAGTGGTATGCGCACATTAAAACCGCGTATCTGGATATCCCGCTCCTGCATAATATTCAGTAGAGCTACCTGAATACGGGGTTGGAGGTCCGGCAGTTCATTGATGGCAAAAATGCCGTGATTGGTTCTCGGCACCAGTCCGAAATTGATGACATTTTGATCGGCCAGGGTCAGTTTTTGGGCAGCGGCCTTGATGGGGTCAATATCGCCGATCAGGTCGGCAACAGCCGTGTCGGGCGTAGCCAGCTTTTCTCCGTACCGGCGACTCCGGTGAATCCACTCGATCGGGGTATTGTCCCCCTTCTCATCGACAAGTTCACGTGCCTGTTTGGAAATGGGATCCAGGGGATCGTCATTGATCTCCGATCCCTTTACGATCGGTAAGTATTCGTCCAGAAATGACGTAAGCTGCCGCAAAATCTTTGTCTTTGCCTGACCGCGGAGGCCCAATAAAATAAAATCATGCCGCGCCAGCAGGGCATGCTGTAGCTCCGGTATAACCGACTGGTCATATCCTTTAATGCCCGGAAATAACGGGTCCCCGGACTGTATCTTCGCAATAAGATTCCTTCGAATTTCCTCTTTAACAGAAACAGAAATCCACCCGCTCTTTTTCAGTTGTCCCAACGTTTCAATATCCTTGTACCGATGATCGAAATCGCTTGTTGTCATCTGGTTCCTGGTCTTCTTTATGGTAGCACGTTATGTTTCGAGAAACTGACAGTTAACAGCACCAGTCATTTTAACCTCATCAGATACTGGTGCACCAATCCGTCCTACCATATAACTAAACTCACCTTCTTTTCATTTCATCACCGCTGATCTGTTTTATACCCTTCATTCGTGGCCCGTGCCAACTCCCTGGCCTGTGTGGTAATATAGTACTTGGTGATCATATTGGGCACCTCCCAGTCGGGCAACTGTCCGTCTACCAGGTAGCCGAAAAAGTCTTCGGCCACTTTCCCGAAGTGCGCCTCATGGCCGAGATAAAAGGAATCCGGAACCTCCAGCTTCCACCCCTTCCCGGCCGGCTGGTAGCGGAGGCCGGGATAATCCTCTGTAAGGTCTGCCATCGCCTCTTTGAACGCCGGTTCAAGGGTGGATTGCTCTACCTGCTCAGCCGGCTCCACGTAGAGCGTGCTTTTAAACGCCTGCTCGGGCCCCTGGCGGATCACCAGGTTGCACCGGGTGCCCCGGAAAACCGAAAAATGCGTATCCCCGCCGCCCGGAGGGGCCTGGTAATTCCACTGGGCCGATATTTTGGTATGGTGTCCCCGCAGCGTGAGCAACATCTCCCCGTTACAGTAATACGGCAGGTTCCCGTCCACAAGCTGGTCCTGCAGGTAGTCCGGGAATTCGTCCTTTCCGGTAATCGCCTCAAACTGCTCGGGGGACAGCACCGTGGGACTGCGATCGGCCTGCAGCATCTGTACATCTTCGCGGTAGTCAAAAGATGCTCCCGGGAAGCCCCCCCACAAGGCCAGGTCCGCCAGGTGGGTGTTGATATCCACAATCCCTTCGCCCTGCTGGTTGACGTCAAAATACCACGGGGGACGTCGAAGCGTTTGTCCCGATACTGTTTTTAGCAGGTGATGGGTATTTTGCTGGACAATGGCCGGATCGTCGGGCGTGCCCGCGGCCAGCTCGCCAAACAACTCTTCCCGCCGGGCCAGGCGCCGCTGGATCCTGGTGGTCACCTCCTTGCGTTCGGTCATGATATCGTAGAGCAACACCCCGTTTTCTTCGGCAAGCTCGAAGGCCGCCACCAGCAGCTCCCATCCCTCCTTGTCAATCGCCATCGGCTTGTCGGAGAGTACGTTTATCCCTTCTGCCACCGTCTTTTTGATATATTCGGTCTTCTTGCGGTTATTGCCGGCCGTGACCATGACATTGCCCGGCTTCTCCCGGAGCATCCGCTCCAGGAAATCGTCCCCTTCGTAGACCTTGCAGGTCCAGTCGGTGGGATTTTTCTTCCGGCTGTTAAACCCTTCAATCCGCTCCAGGTGCATATCCAGATCGGGTCCCTCAGGGCCGTAAATATAGACCGTGGAGTCCACCTGGGGAATCGGGTGCTTCTGCACCAGGGCCGCATGAAAATGGGCCGGGTCCAGGGTCATCAGGCGGATTTCATCGGGTTTTCCTGTAAACGATTCTGTGTTCGGATCGTTTGCTCTTTTATTACTCATAACACTGCTGGTTAATCAATTTATTATTCGTTCGATGTCTTCGCAAGACCATTCGTGTGCCAACCGCTGTATTTTCGCGCCTTCAAAATCATCCCATTCGCCTTATATCTTATATGACATGCTGTGGTTTTACTTTCATGTCCTCAGGGGTTGGTTTTGAGTAACATTCCCGGTATTGCCAAACCTCCTCCTTTGACAATCTGTGCGACCGTTGCCTGGGGACGCAACCAGGAAGAACGGTGTTGGGACGTTTTGGTCTGCTATGATATAACATACCACTCCCGGCGGCGGACGCGCACCCGGAAAACCGGGCCTGGGGG
>NZ_JBEPWZ010000038.1:0-18190 GCF_041642155.1 Fodinibius sp. | reverse complement strand
CGTCACAGCCTTGTGGCTTACCAGCAGCAGTACTTCAGCAACCGAACAAGAAGAGAATGCGCTGCAGCAAGAGTCCGCTGTTGCGGTGGAAGTTTCCCGTCCATTCGTAAAAACGCTCGCCACCAATCTTCCCTATCTGGGTACGGTAGCGGGAACAAAAGACGGGTTCCTCTCTTTTAGAACAGGCGGGACGCTCAATGCCATTCAGGTCGAGGAGGGAGACAGTGTACAGAAAGGACAGCTGCTTGCAACGGTTTCGGTTCCGGAGTTCGATGCCCAGTACGAGCGCGCAAAAAGTGAATTTGACAAAGCCGAATCCTCAAAGGTTTTCTGGGAGCGGGAAGTAGCGACTGACAGCACGCTTTACAAAGAGGGCGCTATTTCACAAACGGCTTTCAATAAGACCGCTTTTAACTACGAACAGGCTGTGAGCAGCTTTAACGCAGCACAGGCAGCTCTACGAGAAGTGCAGGAGCGTAAAAAGCAGACCCGGATGCGAGCTCCCGCAGACGGCAAAATAGGATCAATCGAGATTCGCGAAGGCAGTAACGTAGGGCCCCGCCAGCCGATCTTCTTTTTCCATCAGGGGGAAAAGATTATTTATGCCGATATCCTGGAGCAGGATATCCGGAAAGGCATCCAAAAGGAAACGCCCGTAACGATGACACTTGACAACGGGGAAACCGCGATCGGAAAGGTGGAACGGATCGATTCACAAGCCAAGCCGCCTTTCAGAAGTGTACGAGCATTTATTGCTTTCCCCGACCCAGCAATTGGCGATCGCCCTTCCGGGGCGGGTGTTTCACTCACGTTTGTAATCAACGAGCAGAAAAATGCCCTGTTGGTACCCGTATCGTCGGTAGATTTAAGAGAAAACTCACCGCGTGTTTTCAAAGTCAGCGATCAGCAGAAAGCCGAAGCAATCCCCGTTGAACTGGGTATACAGCAAGGCGACTACCAACAGGTTCGCGGCTCTGTTCGCTCATCAGATAAAATTATCAGTTCCGGAATTGGTAACGTGGAATCCGGTGACCGTGTGGAAATCATCCGAGACATAACATCGAATGAATAACTATTTACAAATATCAATTTTATGAACTGGGCAGGATTTTCAATAAATAACAGGTACACTATGTATGCGCTGGCACTTGCCATTCTGGTATTTGGCGCACAGTCGTACTTCACGCTTCCCATATCCCTGTTTCCTGATACTTCTCCCCCGATCGTTACCATTCTCACACAATATCCCGGAGCTACCGCCCTGGATGTAGCCGAAAAAGTATCGGAAGATATGGAAGAGGAAGTAGCTGCCCTCGACGGCATAGCCAAAGTAACATCCAGCTCGCAGGATGGCCTTTCGATGGTAACGGCGGAATTTCAATATGATGTAAGCGTCGATTTGGCCGCGGTGGATGTTCAGAATGCGGTCAGCCGCATTCGGGGAAGCCTGCCGGAATCAATCAGTGAGCCTCGCATCCTCAAAGTCAGTTCAAGCGACAAGCCGGTGGTTACGCTTGGCGTGAGTGCTCAAGACGGTGATCTCCGAAAAGTCCGACAGATAGCCGATGACGAAATAGCCCCTGCATTACAGCGTCTGCGGGGCGTTGCATCGGTTGATATTTTTGGAGGCTATCGTCGTCAGATTAACATATCGATTGATCGCGACCGCATGGAAGCGGCAAACCTGACGCTAAGCGTCATCAGCCGGGCCGTAGAAACCGCGAATATTTCGAGACCGCTGGGCAGTATCGACAACAGCAGGCGCGAGGTACTGCTTCGTTTTGACGAGTCACTGACTACCGCCCAAGAGCTGCAAAACATCCCTGTAAAAAATGAGAACAATCAGCGGCTGCTTATCGGAGATATTGGCCAAGTGGAAGACGGGGTAGCTGATCCCAAAAGTGCATTTTTGGCAAATGGAACAGAGGTGGTAGCCGTACAGGTGCTGCAGCAGGACGATGCCAATACCGTAGAGGTAGTAGATCGTGTTACCGCCGAGCTGCCGGAACTCAGGCAGCAATACCCCGACTTAAAATTTGAAGTTGCTACGGAAGAGGCTTCTTTTACCGAGCAGGTTACCAATAATATGGCCTCATCCATCGCGCTGGCTCTGTTTTTGGCCTCGCTGATTATTTTCGCCTTTCTGGAAAGCTTTCGCCGTGCTATTATTGTAAGTATTGCTATGCCTATGAGTTTTCTGCTGACTTTTGCCCTAATGAAACTCAACGGTATGGAGCTCGATCTGGTAACCCTGTCGGCTATTATCCTGGCAGTCGGTATGGTGGTAGACGGAGCGGTCGTGGTTATCGAAAATATCAGCCGGCACTACGATGAAGAAAATCTAACCGCCAAACAGGCCGCTGTCGAAGGAACGGGCGAAGTCTTTTTTGCCGTACTGGTTGGCGTTGCCACTACGGTGATCGTACTTATTCCCTTTCAGTTTTTAACCGGATTTGTAGGCAAAGTTTTCGGGCCGCTGTCGCTTACGATGATTTTTGCTTTTGGCGCTTCCATCCTGATGGCTCTAACACTCATCCCGCTGCTGTTCTTCCTGTTTGAGCGAAACAAAACCCAGACCGGATCACGGATCAAGAAGTACATTGCTTATTTTAATCGCAGCATGGACAAACTGCGGGACGGTTATTTAATGCTGCTGGATTGGTCGCTGAAACACCGCGCCATCCTGTTAGCCACCACGCTCATCATATTTATCGGAAGCATGGCTCTGCTGGCGATGAGAGGAATGGAAGTACTTCCGAAGCTGGATTCCGGATCATTCTTTATCTCGATGGAAGCAGAAGCGGGCAGCTCTTTTGAACAGACTAAATCAATCGTACGAGATATTGAGGATTTGCTTAATGGAGATCCGGACGTTATTAACTACACCTCCCAAATCGGTTTTGAGCCCGATGCCAAATTTTTAGGCGATGCGGGAGCCATGGGCGTCCAACAGGCTTTTATTACCGTTGAACTGGTTTCTCGCAAAGAGCGGGCCCGTTCCATCTGGGATATCGAGGATCAGCTGCGGGACAAAATAAATCGTATTCCGGGTATCCGTACGGCCGTGCTCAAAGAGATGGGAGGTACCGCCAAAAGCACAACCTCGGCACCCATTGATGTGCGCATTTCGGGCCCTGATCTGAATCAACTTAACATGCTGGCCAAAGAGGTGGCTGATCGGGTACGTACCGTAGAGGGAGCAGTAAACGTCTATCGGCAGTGGACCCTCGAACGTCCCGAAGTGCAGTTTACCGTCGATCGGCTGAACACTGCTTATTATAACTTGACGCCCGGCTATATAGCACAGGAAACCTTTGCCGCCGTGGACGGACTCCCGGTGACCCGGCTGGATGCTCCCGACGGCACAGACCCGGATATTGTGGTTCGGTATGATTCTACCAACCGAAGGGTGCTTGATGATGTACTGCAAACCAGGCTAAAACCCGGGCTGTCCCTCTCATCCGTTGCCCAAACCGATGTGGAACTGGCCCCCAACCTGATTACTCGTGAAAACCTAATTCGTACGGCTGATGTGCTTGGCTTTACTTATGACCGCGCCTTCAGTCATGTTATCGCTGATATTGAAAAAGTAATTGCAGATATGGACGTACCAAATGGTTACGAACTACAGGTAACGGGAGAAAATTCCGATCTGCAGGAATCCCGGTCACAAATGCTTTCGGCCCTGCTGGCCGCTCTCATTGCGGTTTACCTTCTGATGGTTGCCCAGTTTCGGTCATTTATCCACCCGTTTACCGTAATGCTTGCCGTACCCCTTGTTGCAGTGGGAGCCGCGGTGGCCTTAATCATTACCGGTAAGGTTATCTCCATGTCGGTCCTAATCGGCTTTATACTGCTGATTGGCATTGCTGTGAACAACTCAGTGATTCTTATTGATTTTATTCTGCACCAGATGGAGGGGGAAAGCCGGGAAGAGATCGTAAAAAAATCGGTTGCCGTCCGGTTTCGTCCCATTATGATGACAACGTTTTCAACGGTGATCGGCATGCTTCCACTGGCCCTTGAGCTGGCGCTGGGCGCCGAACGGTTTTCGCCCATGGCTATCGTTATCATTGGCGGACTTACGGCTTCAAGCCTGTTAACGATGATTGTAGTACCGGTATTCTATACGGTAATCGATGATTTAACAATAAAGTTGAGCTTAAACAAACAGTCCTAAATGCTACAACGGTTTTCCCACTATCCCTAACCAAGATAAATCCCAAGTGTTCCCGGTTGATAGCCGGGGACGTTTCTTATTCATCCTCAAATATAATTCAATGATGTTTAACGCTATCAAAATCTCCATTTTTATATTCATGGGATTTATTATGCTGAATTTACCAGTGTATGCCCAACAATCCCATGATCCGGCAATTGAAAGAACAATTCCCGATTTAACCTTTGAAACCGTTGAAGACAACAATATTACCCCAGTTCGATGCACCATGTGGTGAGCTTTATTCTATAATAGCCGACAAAAACTTCAGCATCGTCGATCGGTCAGTAATTACTGCTGATTCTCGGCAAATCGAAAGTAAGCTTGACCTTATAGAGCAAATAACAACTGCCCAATAAAAAATAGAACGCCTGTTACGGCTTCAGCATGCCTAAAACAGCCTGTACCGTTTCGTTGATAACCTGCTCCGGCTCAAGGGATGTTATATTTCGTTGCATAAAGATGATGCTGCGCTGCACCATTCCGACAATCCAGGCAACCGCAATGGTGGATTCGGTAAACTGGAAAAGTTCCTGCTCACGTCCGGCCCGCAGGGTATCAGCAAACACATCTTTAGGCAGCGGTTTTGCCAGTAAATCCTGCGTAATAATTTCATCACGGTGATTGGCTATCATGATGTATGAAAATTCGAGCTTGTGCTCAAGCGAAAATTCAAAAATGGTGCGGATTAATCTTTCGATCTGTTGTCTGGGATCAGACAGGTCCTGCACTGATTCTTTGAGCGAATTCCTGAATTTTGTGGCACAGTTTAAAAAAATAGTCCGCGCAAGGTCATTTTTGCTTTTAAAATGCCGATAGATATTTCCCTCGGCGGTATCTGCCTCTTCGGCAATGGAACGAATGGAAGTCGCATCAATGCCGTCAGCTACAAACAGTTTTAATGCAGCCTCTTGTATCGCTTCTTTTTTGGTAGTTGCCAATGGATCGTGAGTTCAGTTAACGTTTAAGTGAGCGATCGCTCACAATATACAAAATTTTTATGCGTACATAATTATATTGGACGATTTTATTAAAAAAATACCATCGTGTACAGTGTTTAACACGCTCGCATTTTTAATAACAAAAGAAAATCGGTATTTTAAGACAAATTACTCTTTTAAGGGAGTTGCATGCTTCAAAAGTTAAAAAACATATCGTCAGTTGTATTGCTCTCTTTCTTTGGAACATGGGTGCTGCAAAGTATGTCTCCGCTGCTGGTGCTGCAGCCGGACTTACATCATGACGGGGAAGTCATGGTCTGCAGTATGGATGGAGATTGCGGCTCCTCCTGTTCTTTGGACGGCAAGAAATCATGCAGCTGTAACCATACCGCCTCAAACGATGACTCCAATAATGCAATGCTTTGCGGCTGCAATCATCACGGGGATGATCCGGTGGGCACAAAAGCCCCATTTCAGATAAAAGCCCCGCTGGTTTCGGCTTTGGAGGGGATTACTTTTTCTCCGAAATCCATTCTTCCAGCCTCTGAACAGACCCCCTTTTTTATTTTTACGGATGATATTTTCCATCCGCCCCGCCTCAACGCATGATCAACTTTTTTCTTAATTAATCTTCGTATTCCGTCTGTATCGCAGTGTGGTAATGCTATTGCTATAGCTGTATCCGTTTGTGATACGGAAGAAACAAAATATATCAGAATCATGCGTTTACAAAAAAAGTTTTCTTTGACATTCGTACTATTCCTTCTTTTGGCCCTGTCACCTTCCGCCTGGGCGCAACATACCTTTACCGGTATAATTTTAGATGAGTCAACCGGCGCTCCGCTGACCGGTGCTCACGTGCACTCAACCGAAGGTGATATAACCACCGCAACAGATGTAAACGGCGAATTCAGTCTTACCGCCGATGCTGACGAACTTACCCTTCGCATCACGTTTGTAGGGTATAAAACAAAAACCACAACCCTTTTGGCTGAGGAAATCACAGAAGAACCCGCCGTAATTGCTTTGCGAAAGTCTACAGAGGCCATGAGCCCCGTTACCGTGCTGGTTCGCAAGGCTTCCAACCGGCCGCATCAATTTATGGATGCGAATTCGACGGTCAACCTTTCGCACGATGCGGGACAATTTCTGAAAGATTCGCCCAATATTTCGGGTATTCGCAAAGGAGGTGGGTTCGGCGTTGACCCCGTACTGCGCGGTTTTCAGAAGAACCAGCTGATGGTTGAAATGGACGGAGTGCTTCAGTCGCAGGGTGCCTGCCCAAACCGCATGGATCCTCCCACCTCGCACATCCAGATGGAGCATATCGAGGAGGTGGAAATCCTGAAAGGTCCCTACGCCCTAAAGCACGGACCTTCGTTTGGCGGTGTAATTAATTTCAAATCGCAACAGCCGGATTATTACCGCGATCCCGTACTGTCGAGTTATGTTACGGTCGGCTATGAAAGTAATATCGACCGGCAGCGATATGCCGGCGGCATTAAAAAAGAGGGAGGGCGCTGGACGACTAGTGTATACGGGGCTTTTGCATCTACAGAAAATTATGAGGATGGTTCGGGGAATAACGTCAGCTCCGGCATGTCCAATGCCGAGTATACGGTGGAAACATCGGTACAGTTAAATGATGCGAACGCTATTAAAGCCAAGTTGAGCCAAAATTTTGCGCGGGATGTCCAATATCCGGCACTGATGATGGATATGCGAAACGATGACATTACGAATACTACACTGATGTACACAAACAGTGATTTGGGCAAGGGGCGGTTGCAGAGCTCGGTATTCGTCTCTCATGTCGAGCACCTAATGGACAACCTTGACCGGGAGATGTCGAGCATGACAGAAGCCGTTACCGATCTGTCCACCGAAACCTACGGCTATGATCTTTCTTATGTGCTCCCTGGCGCAGCCGGCAGCTGGACCCTGGGAACTGATGCCACGCTGCGTTATATGGAAGGTTTCCGGACCCGCGATTTTATAATGGGTTCCATGGCCGGTGAAACAGTCACAGACAACGTCTGGCAGGGCGGCAAACGCAATCGTTTTGGCGGCGTAGTGGAATATCAGCCGAATATCGCCGATTGGAATGTAGTATTGGCTTCCCGGTTCGATTATTATTACTCCAACGCCAGCGATCCCGATCCTTATTTCGGAGGAAATTTGGAGGATCTTGATCAGGAGCACCCGGGCTGGAGCGTCAGTGCCGGATTCACCAAAGATCTTCATTCCAACTGGACTACCGGCTTTTGGATGGGGCGTTCGGAGCGCTATCCCGGCATGGATGAACTGTTTGTCAACTATCTGGCAATCGGCATGGACCCTTACGAGTATGTGGGTAATCCGCAGCTGAAATCCGAGTTGAACCGCCAGGTGGATGCGATGCTCATCTACACGGACAAGTCTATCAGTGCAGAAGGATCGCTGTTTTACAGCTATTTGACTGACTATATCAGTGCGGAAGTTCGCCCTGATCTGAATCCGAAGCAGCAGGGCGCGCCGGGCGTCAGGCAGTTTGTGAATGTGGATGAAGCTGTCTTGTACGGCTTTGAGTTGACCCTGAAAAATAACGGGCGAAACGATCTGGGCTACAACCTGTCCACAGCTTATACCATCGGCCGGAATTTAACGGCAAATGAAGCCCTGCCCCAGATTCCCGCCTACGAGGCTAACCTTAAGGTGGATTATGGCTTTCTCAATGGCAAGCTGATTCCCCGGCTGCACCTGCGGGGTGTAGCTGCGCAAACCCGCGTGGCCGGATCGTTTGACGAGCAGCCGACGGATGGGTACCTAATCACAAACGTTAAGCTGAGCTCTCAGTTGGGCCGCGGCATGCAACTTTCAGCCGGTGTTAACAACCTGTTCGGCGTAACTTATCACGAGCACCTGAACAGAAGCCTGCAAGGGTCAACGAGGCCCCTCAACGATCCCGGGCGAAGTCTGTTTGTGGAGCTGAAATGGAAGGGGGTTTTGTCATCACTGTAAAATCAAAAATCTATATTCAAAGGGGATACCTTGTACGTATCCCCTTTTATCATTATTGATTCCAGGTTCAATAAGCGAGCCGCACTATTTGGCGCACTGCCTTTCTGTTCTTTGCAGCTCCTGTTTTCAGCACCTCTTTGAAACATTATACCTGCAGATATTCCCAATAGCGGATGTTCCAGGCACCAGAATAATGACTTGGTAAATTGTGGATTGACTACTGTTTTTTATCCTTCAGCTTCATCACCTTCACCTTCCACTCTTTGGGCATCGTTTCCAGGTACTCCCACTGGAACGGTTCCTCGTTTTCGGCCTCCATCTGGTAATAGAGCGGCTTGGGATCGTGGTCATTAATAAAGACAAACGCTTCGCCGGGATTCAGCTCTTCAAAAGCGTCAAAGACCATATCGTGTCGTTTTGCCGGAGCATGCGGGCGCACGTCAAATGAATTGACGATCGAAACATCTTCAAGGGCGGGATCGGTTTCTTCTTTTTTGGTTACATGGATCACGTATTCGCCCGGCCGGTCTTTTTTATAGGACCAGGTATACTCACCGTTGAATTTTTTCCTAAATATTTTTCGGATTTCTCCCGGGTCCTTCTCGGAGATAATTTCCATCGTATCCCCTTTCAGCATCATCCCGTAGCGATGGAAAACGGCATATTTCCAGTCCCCTGGATCTACCTTTCGTAAATCCATAAGCGTTGAAATATCTTCGAATTCACGTCCCTGTGATTCTTCTGTACGCGTTACGCGGACTTTCCATTCCTGTCCGCCGCGTTGCAGGTATTCCCAGCCGACGACATCGCCATATATCGATCGAAATTCGTAATAGAGCGGTTTGGGATCGTGATCATTGATAAAGACAAAGCTTTCTCCAGCCGGCAGTTCCCTAAAGAGCTTCAGCAGTTTTTCGTGTCGTTTAATTGGTATCAGTGAACGTACATCCAGTACTTGTGTTGGGCTTGTTGTGTTGCTCATGGTTCTATTTTATATGGCTTTGACTATTAAACCTTGTTGTTGAACACTTCATCAGGTTTTCAATCGCAGGTATCTAAAAATTCTTTCAAGACGGTCGCATGATTATGCGTTTCATCCCTGGCGGCATACAGCAGTGTTACCCGCTGCTCTTCCGCTATGTTGAGCAAGCGATCCACCACTTCTTCTTTCCGGCTTAACTCACCTTTGTAACGATCCGAAAACTCATCAAATTTGTCGGGATCGTGATCAAACCACTTACGCAATTTAGTGGATGGTGCAATTTCTTTGAGCCACTCATCCAGTTGGGCATCCTCTTTGGAAACACCGCGTGGCCAGAGTCGATCCACTAGCACGCGATATCCATCTGCCTGCGAAGGATCTTCGTAAATGCGTTTGATTTGTAATTGAATGATAAAAGTTATCCTATCTAAAATATTAAACCACGCCCTGGTGTAACATCGCATCCGCCACTTTGATAAAACCGGCGATATTGGCCCCCTGGACATAATTGATATAGCCGTTGCCGGTGTCTCCGTAGGCGACGCAGGAGTCGTGGATCTCCTTCATGATATCCTGAAGCTTACTATCTACTTCCTTGCGCAACCACTGGATTCGCATCTCATTTTGGGTCATTTCCAGTCCCGATACCGCAACGCCGCCGGCATTGGCGGCCTTGCCGGGGCCAAAAAGAATCTCGCTGTCCAGAAATATTTTTATCGCTTCGCGCTGCGCCGGTTTGTTGGCTCCTTCGGCAACGCATTCACATCCATTTTCAACGAGCGCTGTGGCATCGTCGGCGTTAATTTCATTTTGAGTAGCACAGGGCAGGGCCACATCACAGGACAGATTCCAGGGCTTTCCGTTTTCTATATACCTGACCTCATATTTGCGGGCATACTCGCGAATGCGTCCCCGTTCCACATTTTTAAGATGCATTACGTATTTCAACTTATCTTCGTCAATACCATCCGGGTCGTGAATCGTCCCGTCAGAGTCGGAAAGTGAGATAACTTTGGCGCCCAGCTGCACAGCCTTTTCGGCCGCATACTGCGCTACATTCCCGGAACCGGATATCGTTACGGTTTTTCCTTCCAGCGTTTCGCTGCGCGAGGCATACATTTCCCGGACAAAGTAGACTGTTCCATAGCCCGTGGCTTCCGGTCGCAATTTACTCCCGCCCCACTCCAGTGCTTTTCCGGTCAAAACACCGGTATACTCATTCTGCAGCCGCTTGTACTGGCCGAACAGGTAGCCGATCTCTCTTTTTCCAACGCCGATATCCCCGGCCGGCACGTCGGTATTGTGACCGATATGGCGATACAGCTCGGTCATAAAGGATTGACAAAAACGCATAATCTCGCTATCCGATTTTCCCTTGGGATCAAAATTCGCCCCGCCTTTGGCGCCCCCCATTGGCATGGTTGTCAGGCTGTTTTTGAAAATCTGTTCGAAGGCCAAAAACTTTAGAATATCGAGGTTCACAGATGGGTGAAATCGCAGCCCTCCCTTGTACGGGCCGATGGCCGAATTGAATTCCACCCGGTACCCGCGGTTTACATACACTTCGCCCTCATCATCGGTCCAGGGCACACGGAACATAATAATACGTTCAGGTTCAGTTATTCGATCTAAAATATTCGCACGAAAATAGGTCGGGTGATTCTTAAGCGTATCCCAAACCGATTCGAGGACTTCCTGCACGACCTCGTGAAATTCTTTTTCCCCCGGATTTTTTGCTTTTAATTTTTTCATGAAGGAATCTATGGAATAGGTCCCTGGATGATTATGACTGGATCCTTTTTTAGTATGATTTTTCATTATTCAACAATTATATATTTAATAAAACATGAATCGGCAGTTGAATATATATTAAATACTATTGTCATTAAAAAATACATTATTCCGGGTCATAACGGGATGTTATAGGTGCAGGAGTAATCTCCCTCGGCGATATAAGTGGTTCGTTCTGCATTTTCATTGAATAATTTCTTATAGAACAGTTCTTCCAGTTTGCAGGGAAGGCGGGTCTCCTTTACAACTTCACTAAAGGGACAATTACACTCTTTGACCGTCAGGGTATCTGCTTCCTCATCCATATGGTATTCCGGCATAAATCCCTCTTTGTCCAGCATGTCCATCAAAATCTGTACTCGCACTTCCGGTTTATCGGCCGGAGCATCGGCTATTTTTTTTCTTGTGTTTATTAGCCGGTCTTCCCAAAATGTTTCAAAAAAATCTTCAACGGTTTCTTCTTTTCCCTGGGATTTCAGATAGCTGATCATTTCGCGGATCAGGGCCGACTCGGAAGAGGGAAACAGACTGTTTCCCCTGGAGGTAAGCTGATAATGCAGGCTGGGGCGACCCCGGCCGGACCGCACATAGTCGCGCTCCACATAACCGTCCCGCTCGAGTTGCAACAGATGCTCGCGAAGTGTTGTTTTCGCCAGTTCGAGTTGTTCTACGGCGTCATCCATAGAGAGCGTGCCTGTTCGCTTAATAAGGTCGAGGAGTTCTTTTTTAGAGCCGCTGATCATAACGAGATGTTTAAATTGAAATTACAGGCAAAACATTATATTCTATCCAGTTTTTGTTGGATAATTGGAACAATAATCTCTTTTTCCACTTTGAACTGCTTTTTAAGCTGTTCTTCAAGCATCTTGAAATGCTGGTTCAGAATGCGAAACGTGGCGCAGGCTCCTTCGGGGTTTTCAAACTGGTGGCCTTTTTCGCGAAGTACATTCATCAACCGCAGCAATCTCCGCTGATCTTTCTCCACAATATGGATGCTCTGCTCCAGCTTTCGGATAGTTCCATTCAAAAGCTGTTGTCCCGGTTCGTCAAGCTTCTCAGCAAGGGGAAAGAGCTTCATGCTTTCGAATTTAAAATAGAGCTCGAGGTCCCCGCTGAACCTTTTGAAATGCTCACGCATGTGTTTTAGCCGTGGATATTGATTACCATGCACTTTGGCAACTCTCGGGAAAGTGCCGTCAATCTTATTCAGAAGATCAATATTGAATGGATGAAATACTTCGATTATATACTCCCACCATTTCGACAGGTTCGTACTACGTTCAGGTTCATCCGGCCGGAGATCGTCAGGATCGGGGGCGTCAGGAGCGAGGGTTTGTTTCTTGATCCAGTGCAGTACTTCCGACTCATTCCATTGGCGCTGCTGGCATACGGCCCGCAGTGTTTCATTGCTGTGGGCGGACGGTTCCAGCCCGATAGACGTTAACAGTTCATTGACTTGCCGGTGGGCTGAGGTAATCTGGGAGAGGGTGGCATCAGGCGTCAGGCTATCCAGCGATTGTTTGGTCTTTTTCATGTTCTTGTGATAACGTTGTCGGTTTTTCACTGCATAGGTAAAATACCGATGATTATAGTACAAGTCAATAAAAAAGGTTAAAACCGTTTTTATAGTTGAAATTGATTTTCGGGACTCCTACCTTAAGGCCAAGCAATTGGAACTCATGATCATTCAGGCTTTATGGCTTACGTAGTAACGGATCCCTGCATACAGTGCAAACACACCAACTGCGCTGCGGTCTGTCCGGTCGATGCTTTTCGAGAGGGACCCAATTTCCTGGTGATAGACCCTTTTGAATGCATTGACTGTGACGCATGTGTGGCTGAATGCCCGGAAGAGGCGATCTTCCCAGACGATGAAGTGCCCCTGGAATGGGAGGATTATATCGACTTAAATGATCGCCTTTCTGAAGAATGGGATGACCATGTCATCAACGAAGCAAAGGAACCGCTGCCCGAAGTTGACGAATGGAGCGGCCGTGAGAACAAGCGCGAACACCTGATCGAAAGCTGGGAAGAAGAAACAGTGTAATGGTTATAGGTTATTCGTTATTGGGTCAAACATATAAGAATTGACAAATATCAAATAACTATTATCAAATAACGAAATTCTGAAACAATGCCTGATACGATAGAAAAAATCGACGTACGTAAAATAGCCCCTCATAAAAAGCATTCCACTATTTTTGATACCTATGATGCCCTGGAGGAGGGCGAAACCTTTATGATAATCAACGATCATGATCCCAAACCGCTGGGCTACCAGATGGCGGCCGTACATGGGGAGGAAAACTTCAGCTGGGAATACCTGGAAGAAGGTCCCGACGTATGGAAAGTGCGGATTGGCAAAGTGGAAAATTAAACTAAAGGTATGAACAGCAAGACTCCCTCCATAGATCGGCGCAGGATAGTCCGGCAGCTCCGCGATGTTATCGACCCCGAACTGGGCGTCAATATTGTTGATCTCGGTCTGGTTTACAACATTTTGTCCGGCGATGGCAAAGTGATTGTGGAATATACCACCACCACGCCGGGCTGTCCCATGCGCCGTTACCTTCAACAGCAAATTGAGGAGGCCCTGAGCTCCATCGCAGCCATCGAGGAGTACGAGACAAAGTTGGTCTGGGAGCCGGACTGGACGGTGGATATGATTGACAGGGAGGTTGAATTCTTTGCGCACCCCCCGCCTCGGGCCCAGATGTCGTGATTTAAATTTTGCAATGTGTTACGTAAATATCTGCAATAATTAGTTATTAATGACATTCCGCAAGGCTTCAGCTTCAACATATATATTGGTAAGCCTGCTCATAGTAGCAGCGATCGGCTTGTTGACCGGACTGCACGCAGGCTTGGTTCGGCTGGGATTCCTGGCAGGGACTGCTTCCGCTATTTCTCCCATGGCCCACGGTCCGCTCATGGTCAACGGATTCCTGGGGACCCTTATCGGGCTGGAACGGGCGGCCGCGCTGGAGAAAATGTGGGCGTATATGGCCCCGGTGTTGCTGGGTATTTCCACCATCCTGGTCCTTTCGGGTTTTATGGTCCCAGCGAAGCTGTTGTTTATCGCCGGATCTTTTTTCCTGCTGGCGATCATGCTCTACCTCTATAACATGCAGCCGGTAGCTCATCATCTTATCATGGCGCTGGGGGCGGCCGCCCTGTTGGTCGGAAACATCCTTTTCCTGTTTGATCCGCCTATTTTCAACCTCGTGGCCTGGTGGGCGGGGTTTCCTCTGCTGACCATCTTCGGGGAGCGGTTGGAACTCAATCGTATCATGCGCCCCCCTAAACGCGCTCAACACCTGTTCGTGGCCCTTATCGTCATCTGGATCGCCGCCACAGCCTTTTCTCATATCAACCGCCCGATTGGATGGGCCGGGGCCTCTGTTTCCCTCATCGCACAGGCCGGCTGGCTTTTTAAATATGATGTGGCCCGCCGCACCATCAGATCGGTGGAGTGGACCCGCTACAGCGCCATC
The DNA here is from genome assembly GCF_041642155.1 of Fodinibius sp. Classification (NCBI taxonomy): domain Bacteria; kingdom Pseudomonadati; phylum Balneolota; class Balneolia; order Balneolales; family Balneolaceae; genus Fodinibius; species Fodinibius sp. The sequence continues at coordinate 3,763 of NZ_JBEPWZ010000038.1, read as the reverse complement.
AGCTTGCTGACCGGCTACGGCTGGCTGGTGTTGGCGGGACTCTTTAGCCTCTGGCAGGGCTTTCCCACGGCGGGACCCATGTACGACGCCCTGCTGCACATGATATTCGTGGGCTTTGTATTCAGCATGATTTTTGCCCATGCCTCGGTCATCATTCCATCGCTTTCCGGGAAGCTGGTCCCTTATCATCCTTACTTTTACGGGCCACTGCTGCTCTTACACGGATTCTTGCTGATACGGGTGGTGGGCGATCTGTTTTGGCTGCCGGCCATCAGGAAAACAGGCAGCTATGGGAACGTGGCGGCCATCCTCCTGTTCCTGGGCGGCATCCTTTTCTTTCTGTTGCGGGATGGCCTCCGGAAACGACGCCAATTTTCCATGAATCAAAACAAACAAGCGTAACTCCATAATGATTATAACCGTTTGCATCCATGAATGAACCATCTGCTGTATTTTCCGTTCAACGTTACCTGACGGTCGAAAAGGAAAAGGTTTTAGCCAGAGGGACAGGCCGGGGCCCCACGCCGCAGATGTCAATAAGGGAGGCACCCTTTATCGCACAAGTTGTCACCAGTCGAACGGGGAGGGTGTGCCCGGTGCTTTTCCCGCTCTGGGGGGTGATCCCGTGGTGACGGACGAAGATCCCATCCGGCTCACTGAAGTTATCCTCTTTGGCATGGAAGGGGAAACGATCGAAGGGGTGGAGTACTCCGTTATCATGCCCCCGTTTGCAGAGCAGCTTTCAGATGAGGAAGTGGCGGCAATTGTTAGCCATAAACGCACAAGCTGGGGGAATGACGTCTCAATCGTTTCAGTAGAAGAAGTAGAAAAAGTACGAAATAAAGGAAATTAAATTCTGTTGAAATACCTTATAACTAACACATAATGACTAACTAAAATACCTCGTATTATGCCTACAAAAAAAGCAAATGCACAATGGAATGGCAATCTGAAGAGTGGAAAGGGGACGATGGAGCTGGAAAGCGGTTCTTATAAAGGGAACTATACCTTCGCTTCGCGGTTTGAAGATGGTAAGGGGTCCAATCCCGAAGAGCTGATTGGAGCCGCACACGCCGGTTGTTTTTCGATGGCTCTTTCCAATGAACTGGACGAAGCAGGTTATGAACCGAAATCGGTCAAAACCAAAGCCGAAGTAACATTGGACGGCAACAAGGGTGAGATCACCGGGATCAAGCTTATTACCCATGCGGAAGTTTCGGATATTGATGAAGATACCTTCCGGGAGATTGCCGAAGGGGCCAAAGGAGGCTGCCCTGTTTCCAAGGCACTGGCAGCGACCAATATTACACTCGAAGCAACTTTAAATTAACTACGTTTTGTATTGATTAGAACCTTATATTTAGGGTTCTAATCGAATTTAAAACTATTAAACTATATACCAACCATTATGCGATACCTAACTTATCTATTGCCTCTCATGTTTTTTATCACCACGGCATGCGGCGGCGGTTCAGGCGACCAGCAGCAACAGCAAGCTGATGAGACCACCACAGAAGCCCAAAGTAGCACGGCGGATCAGTCCGGTGATGTCCGTACCATTGAAATGATCGGCATTGACCAGATGAAGTTTACGGTGGAAAGTGACGAAGACGGTATTTCTACCGGCGGAGAATCCGGCGATTACCTGCTGCTTGAAAGTATATCAGCCGAACCCGGAGAAGAAATCCGTATTGTCCTCACTACCGAAAGCGATCTTCCGGCCACGGCTATGGCCCATAACTTTGTGCTGTTAACATTGTCGGCTGATGTCAACGCTTTTGTCAATGCCGCCTCACAGGCCAAGGATAACGACTATATCCCCGCTGATATGTCCGATCAAATCCTTGCCCAGACAGAATTGGCGGGTGGAGGTGAAACCGTGGAAGTTACATTCACGGCACCTGAAGAAACCGGAGAATATGAGTATATCTGTTCTTTCCCCGGGCACTATGCAGCCGGCATGCGGGGGACATTAAACGTTGAATAAGATTTCAACATTTACATGTAATTGATCTGAATTTATAAAAAGGCAGCTGGTTACCAGCTGCCTTTTTTATTGAGGAGAGGGTTTTCAAAACCTGTTCTGCTATGCTGAACCCCGCAGTGCGGCCGGGGAGGCACTTCTCTGGTTTTCCCCGCTAAGGCGTTTCAGAGGCTGTTAACGTCATTTTGTGAAACCGGTCCGGCCCCGGGGACCCGGGAAAGTGGTTCAGGAATACACAGGTTGTGAAAATTCTTACAGAAAGAATATGAGTCCCCTAATTTAGTTTATGAACTGAAATGTACCACTTGTCCGTATTTATCCACTTGCTATCTGCGGTTTTCTGGATCGGAGGTATGCTCTTTACAGCCGGCGTACTGGTCCCCGCCTCACGACACGCCTTGCTGAAAAAGAAGAAGGGAGCTTTCTTTGCTTTGGTTGGCCGTAAATTCAGCCGCATTTCATGGATTCTGTTTATTATTCTTATAGTTACGGGAATTACGAATTTGCTAACGCGTGGATATACCCCGGAACAGCTGCTGACTGCTTCTTTCTGGGTTGATGTTTTTGGAGGCAGGCTGTTTATCAAATTACAACTGTTTGCCGCGGTCCTGATGATAAGCGGGATCCACGACTTCTATGCGGGTCCCAAAGCTGCGGAGCTGATGGACGAACAACCGGATAGTGATCGAGCGAAAAGCATGCGAATGCTCTCGCGCTGGCTGGGACGGCTTAACCTGCTTTTGGGACTGGCTGTTCTCTATTTCGCCCTGCGGCTGCTGCGTGGCTGACGCCAATACAGCCCGAAGGCTGTATAATCAACTTTTTTTATTTACTTCAATAAAGCAGAACGAAGCCATCTATAGGTATAATTATTATAGGTACAATTATATTTGCAAACTACTTATTTAAGGCCTTTCAATCCGTTAACTTCAAACCATAGCGATGTTACATCAAATTCTGCAAACCGATGATGCAAAAACAACTATCCTGATTCGCCTGATGGTTGGATCCGTTTTTCTATCGGAAGGCATCCAAAAGTTTCTGTACGCGGCCCAACGGGGGATGGGACGTTTCGAGAGTATGGGCTTTCCGGCTCCGGAATTCTTCGGATATTTTGTAGGAGTGTTTGAAATTCTTGCCGGTCTACTCATCCTGGCAGGGCTTTTTACCCGCATCGGGGCATTAACCACTTTTTTCATTATGACGGTTGCCATCATTGTAACCAAAATTCCCATTGCTTTCGGGGAAAGCTTTGGTCCGTTTGTTCTGAGAGATCTCAGCACCTATGGATTCTGGAGCATGGCTCACGAAATGCGCACCGACTGGGCTATGTGGCTGGGCAGTCTGTTTCTGGTGATAGAAGGAGGTGGAAAGTGGTCGCTTGATTTAGAATTGTTTTTAACCGAAGAAAAGAAGCTGTAATCGACGAACGTAAGCGCGCGATTAAAATATCCGGCACCATCCTGAAGGCTAATGTATATTCTAATTTCTTAATTAAAAAATACATGTTATAGTTGGCTCGATCCAAGTAGTATTCGCCTGTGATACCAACAGTACTACACTAAATAGATGATCAGGACTGAGCGTTTATTTCAATATGTCAGGAAAGAATTAAACTACAGTATCATGATTACGAATTAGAAAGAAATTATACTTTTGTCCTTGAACGGCTTGAAAGCCATTGTATAGAATAGCGAAATCGATTACATGCTGGGACGTTATAACCACTACAATATCATGTATCCAAACAATATGAATGAGCGTCAGAATATGGTAATT